>DASZWJ010000005.1 GCA_035546635.1 Gammaproteobacteria bacterium | reverse complement strand
ATCAAGAAATGCTCTAAATTGACGCCTTTTTTCATAAATTCACCCCTTTTCCTTAAGTTAGGTGAATTATGAGGCAACGTTGGGGTTTTTACCTTTAAATTGGGGGTCCTTCGGTTAGGTTATTTCTGAGGCAATTCGAATCTAAATTTCTAGAGGTGTCCCTAACTTTATCTTAATTTTTATAAAATATAATTGAATTTCCTCTATAGCCTTGAATTGAATAAAAATCTGTAGCACCATGCAAACATGGCAGCAAAGATCATTTTAGTATCATAGTGAGGAATTGATATGGAAGAAAATCAATCATTATTAACTAAACCTCTTATTGTAGATGAGGAAGCTCAATCAACTCATAGTCGTGTTTTTTTGGTCTTTGACGTTCCCAAGGAAAGTGACCTTTCTTGTTACCAAAGAAGTGCTTTGAAAGCTTTAATCGGTGGTCTCCCAACCAGTGTTATTTTTGTAGATGAAAATGATTTCGATGAACATGAAAGAGTGAAGTCGGACAGATTAAATAAATATATTGCTTTAAAAGGCCCTGTTATAAAAGTAAAAATCTTGGGACATCGAGCACTCAACCAACCAGATTCTGATGGGGTATTTAGTAATGAGAATGCTTATCCTAGTGAAAGCAAAACTTGTGGATTATTCTCTAAACGTCAGACTGCTTTTTTTTCTGTTAAAAAAGTGGCTAACCTGATTAGACTAATTAAAGATCCAGCGGTGTTTATACCCAAAGCAGAATCAAAACAGATGGTTAATAAATCTCTTGATAATTATTTAAAAATTTCTATTATCAGTTGTTTTGGAGAAATATTTGCGCAGCATCTTTTTAATGAATTATTTAATAAGGACTCAGAGAGATTGCCGCTTTGTTTCATAACTGCCGGCAGGCAGGATTTATTATTGGAGGATTTACCAATAGTAGGCAAGAGTTATCATCATTATCTTCCATATTCGTTATTGCACCTACTTTTAGTCCTTACCACTGGTTTTGGAATAATGACGGCAGTTGGACGTGGCGCCAAAATAGATGATTTAGCTGAAAATGCACAACTTGGGTTGATTATTTCTGGTAGCATAACAGCATTGCTGTCATTAAATTTTATTAGAAAAATGACAAAGAGTACCAGCGCTGATAAGGTTGTATTTGTGCCAGACTTTACCAACTGTAAAGATAGTAAAGATCTTTCAATTTCTTACGAAATTTTTTCTAAAAGAGATTTTAAGAGGATGATGGAGGAGGCCAAGAGCTATACTATAAAATCAATGGTTTTATAAAACACTCAGATTATGAAAAAAATGTGGTTACCATATTTTACGTGCTTGTTGTCGTTTTATCAAAACTTGTGCCACTTCAGCATTCTTATTCAATCGTAAAGTGATAGCGCCTCCACTCGCCGTATCCAACAATATTGCTAAAATGCGCTGATAACGTGCCAATACCATTGGGCTGGGGAAGTGATAACGATTTTTGTATCCAACCGGAAATAATGCATATTGCGGATGAACCGCGTTAACAAAATCCGTTGTCGATGAAGTACTGCTGCCATGATGCGGAACAACTAAGATTTTTGTAGATAATGCGTCTTGCGACCGTTGCAACAGATAATATTCTGCAGATTCTTCAATATCGCCCGTCAACAACACTGTCTGCTGATTATTCTGACTGATTGCTAACACACAGGAACTGTTATTATCCTGGTGCAATAATTCAGGAGGTGGATAAAGCACCCGAAATACCACCTGATCCCAGCGCCAGGTTTGTCCTTGTCGGCAGACTTGTGCTGACTTTGGCGTAAAACGTTCCGGCACACTGGTAATAATTTGTGACACCGGCATCTGCGCCAACACTGAAAACGCTCCACCAATGTGATCACTATCTCCATGACTAATCATGAGCATATCTAGGCGTTTAATACCCAAACTATGCAAGAATGGCACAATCACGCGTGCTCCGGCATCATCCTGCAAACCCATTTTCGGACCGGCATCAAAGACTAATGTATGATGTGCAGTGCGTATTACCGCAGATAATCCCTGCCCCACATCTAACAAAGTCAACCATACCTCACCTGCCGCAGGTACAGGCGCGCGATAATACAATAATGGCAGCAACCACAACACACCTAGCCAGCGTACTGGTAAACCTTTGGGCGCCAAAAGCAGCAGCATCGCTATGATGGTAGTAGCCAATATCCAAGGATTGGCAATACTCTGCTGCCAGATAGCTCCTGGTGACTGCGCCAGCTTTGCCAACAGCCACCAGATGACTGCAATGATTTTTGCCGCAGCGACTAACAACCAATGTCCTGCGAATGGCCAAATTAATAAAATTAAAGCGCCCGATAAACACAACGGTAATACTAAAATTCCAACCGCGGGGACAGCCAAGGTATTGGCCAGAAAAGCAATCAATGAAGTCTGCTGAAACAGCACCAAGGAAATTGGAATTAAACCTAAGGTAATCACCCATTGCACGCGGGCATACTTCCACCATAATCCGCCTGGATGCACACGACCACTGATGCCATATAATATGACAAATACCGCACCAAAAGATAACCAGAAGCTAACCGTTAACGTAGCGAGGGGATCGACAATTAATACCACTAGTACTGCCAATGCAAATGCATTCCACACTGACAATTGCCGCCGCAAAAATAACCCCAACATAAACAAAGTCAGCATTAAAAGCGCACGCTGTGTCGGTAAGGCAAACCCCGCCAATGCGCTATAAAGCATAGCAGCAGCCAACGAGCCAAAGGCAGCAGCCAATGGTGCCGGCATCCATAACAGACAACGTGTGCTGCGTCGCCAAAGAAAATTTACCAAACAATAGATAAATCCCGCGACAAAGCCAATATGCACGCCGGCAATAGCCATCAGATGATTGGTTCCCGTAGCCTGCATCACCTGCCATTGCTTTTCTGTAATGCCGCTCTGCGCACCCATAATCAGTGCAGTTATTAATCCGCTGGTCGCTTCACCTGCAAGTGTCTGTTGAATTTTTTGCTGCAGATATTGACGGAACTTTCCATTGATATCGTGTAATGAAAATTTATTTGATGTGGGTTGTGAAACCCCGCTGATGATATACCCAGTCGCGCGGATGCGCCGGGCAAATAACCATTTTTCATAGTCAAAGCCACCTGGATTAGCCAAACCGTGCGGCTTTTTTAATCGCACTTGAAACTGCCAATGTGAACCCATGGTTAAAGAAACATTGGCCGGATAATGGAACCAGGACAGCCGCAATCGTGTCAGTTGTACCTGACCATCTAAAGTTTGCAGATTGAATTCAAAATTTGCCTGATCTATCTGAACACGCGGGAGAGACGCAATTACCCCGGTAATGGTGACGGTTTTTCCCTCCCAAGCATTAGGTAGACTCCAGCTGAGAACGCGTTGTGCCGTAAACACCACATAACCACAACCCAATATTGCACACAACACGAAACAGAATAGCCAAGGCACACGCTTTAAAAAAATCCAAGCCAGTGACAACCAAACCACACCCGCCAATATCACCCATGTTAATAAGGGTAAAGTTTTACTAAATTGCAAAACCATAATCCCCATTAAAAATCCTGCCACACTTATATACATGTGTTACTCCCGAATATTTTCGAAAGTTACACTAAAATGGCTGTGATCTAATCGCAATACCGTAATGGCATGAAATGCTGAGGTCTATGAAAATGAAACCAATTACACTAACTGATTAAATAGCTAAAATTTAAAATACTCACTAATACCCGACAAGAACATTTGCACTGAAACAGTCGTTAGAATCATTCCCATTAATCTTTCTACAGCAATTAAGCCGCGCTGACCAAGAATTTTCATTAAAAAGCGTGAACAGAGTAAAACCAAGGTAAATAACACTGAAGCAATGATGAGCGCACCAAACCAAGCACCCATCTGTTCGGGTTGTTGCGTTGCAAATAATAAAACAGTAGCCAAGGTTGCAGGACCTGCTGTTAAAGGCACCGCGAGCGGCACAATAAATGGCTCACCATGAATAGAATCCTGTGCGGTAGTATCTGGATGCGGAAAAATCATACGTAAAGAGATAATAAATAAAACAATGCCGCCGGCTATATTTAATGCCGGTTCGGTAATATTTAAACCATGAAGAATATTGCCCCCAAAAAATAAAAATAGTGTGAGTATGATGAAGGCGATAAAAGATTCTCTGAGGATGATCCAAGCTTGGCGTTTGGGGTGGATATTTTTGAGTATAGATAAAAATAATGGGATATTTCCCAGTGGATCCATAACCAGAATGAGAGTTATTGTGGCTGTATAAAAGCTCATTGTTTGCATAATGATTACTTCTGGGAGAGAAATAAAAGTCCTAACATAACTACTCGCTCCTAAAAAACCAAAAGAACATAAAGCGTTGTCATTCCTGCGCCTGCGCGAAAGAATGACAGTGTTTTTTATAGGGATAAGTAGTTACTCCTAACTTAAGCATAACCGCGTATCAGCTATATTCAATATGCAGCCTGCAAAAGAGCAGAGTGACTAGAAATACTTAACCGATGTACGGCATCCACAAAAAATGCAACATTTTCAACAGGAGTCTCAGGCAGTACGCCATGCCCCAAATTAAAAATATGACCTGTTTCATTACCATAGCGACTTAAAATATGCGCCACTTCCTGTTCAATACGTTCTGGTGTTGCCAATAATACGGAAGGATCCATATTGCCTTGTAAGGCAACTTTTTCTCCAACGCGCGCATGGGCAACACCCATATCCGTCATCCAATCAATACCTAAAGCATCACAACCGCTTTCAGCCATGGCTTCCAACCATTGTCCGCCATTTTTGGTGAATAGGATAATCGGGATGGGTGTCTTCTGATGCTGACGGATAGCCGCGATAATCCGCGTCATATAATTAAGAGAAAATTCATAATAATCTTGTGGGGTTAAAATGCCCCCCCAGGTATCAAAAAGCATCAGTGCTTCTGCACCCGCTTCGATCTGCGCTGTTAAATATTCAGCGACTGCATCAGCCAATAAGGCTAACAGTAAATGCAAGCCTTCTGGATCAGCAAATAACCATTGTTTGATAATGCTAAAATTCTTGCTGGCGCCGCCTTCGACCATATAGGTTGCTAACGTCCAGGGACTACCGGAAAACCCAATTAATGGCACTTTATCTGCTAGTTCGTGTCGCACCATCGTCAGCGTGTCTGTCACATAACGTAATTCATCTGCCATATCGGGGACAGCTAAAGCTTTTATGTCTTCACGAGAACGTACAGGGCGTTCGAATTTTGGGCCTTCGTTTTCTACGAAGTGTAAGCCTAATCCCATGGCATCAGGGATAGTCAGGATATCGGAAAATACAATGGCGGCATCTAGTGGAAAACGTGCCAAGGGTTGTAAGGTGACCTCGCAAGCTAATTCTGGCGTTTTACACAAGTTTAGAAAATCTTTAGCTTGTGCGCGCACGCGGCGGTATTCAGGCAAATAACGGCCTGCCTGGCGCATCAGCCACACTGGTGTTTTATCAACACCTTGGCGGTGCAAGGCGCGAAGGAAGCGGTGTTTTGTTGTTGATGACATACAAGTACCCTGAATTTAATTAAAGGAGCATTATTGAAATAATCGAATAAATTGAGCATCAATCTACACTAAGTGCTATCCGCCTGAGATCCAGCGATCAAGTCGCGGGATCTCAGGCGGATGGCAACCCTTCATTTATTCAATAACGCGCCTTATGAGAGAGAAAGTTCGGTGCGTAACTTGATGCTTATGCCCCATGAAGGAAGGATTGAAACCCTTGTCATTTTACAACAAATGTTTCAAAAACTGCCCCGTATAGGAATTAGCCTGCTGCGCAATGACCTCAGGCGTGCCTGCGGCAATTACCTGTCCGCCTTTTTCGCCACCTTCCGGCCCCAGATCAATAACCCAGTCAGCTGTTTTCACTACATCTAAGTTATGTTCAATGATAATGACGGTATTACCCCGATCACGCAAGCTATGCAAAACTTCTAATAGTTGTTTAACATCATGGAAATGCAAACCTGTGGTCGGCTCATCAAGAATATATAATGTATTACCGGTGTCACGACGTGAAAGTTCTTTGGCAAGTTTAACACGCTGGGCTTCGCCACCCGAAAGTGTGGTAGCACTTTGACCTAAACCAATATAAGACAGACCCACTTCAATGAGCGTCTGCAGTTTACGCGCAATTTGCGGCACAGGATCAAAGAATAAACGCGCTTCCTCAACTGTCATCTCTAAAACTTCATGGATATTTTTACCTTTGTATTTTACTTCCAATGTTTCACGATTATAACGCTGACCTTTGCAAACATCGCATTGCACATAAACATCCGCCAAAAAGTGCATTTCCACTTTAATCAGACCATCCCCTTCACAGGCTTCACAACGCCCACCCTTAACATTAAAGCTAAAACGACCCGCTTGATAACCGCGTGAACGTGCTTCTTGGGTGCCGGCAAATAACTCGCGTATGGGTGTGAACAAGCCAGTATAGGTGGCAGGATTAGAGCGCGGTGTACGACCAATGGGGCTTTGATCTATGGCAACTACCTTATTGAGATGACCCAGACCTGCAATCTGCTTATACGGACCCGGAGTCAAACTTTCCGTACCATTTAATGCACGCGCCATAATGGGGTATAAAGTATCGTTAATCAGGCTGGATTTTCCTGAGCCAGAAACGCCGGTAATGCAAGTGATTAAACCAATGGGAATAGAGACGTCAATATTTTTAAGATTATTACAGGAGGCACCTAATAAACGCAGCATGCTTTTAGGATCAGGTTTTATCCTGGATTCTGGAATTTCGATTTTACGAGCACCTGATAAATATTGCCCTGTCAATGAAGCTTTGGACTGGGTAATTTGTTTAGGCGTGCCTTGAGCGACAATGCGACCGCCATGAACCCCCGCTCCTGGACCAATATCAACGATATAATCGGCGGCACGAATCGCTTCCTCATCATGCTCCACCACAATGACGCTATTGCCAATATCGCGCAAGCGCTTCAAAGTCTGCAACAAGCGATCATTGTCACGCTGGTGCAAACCGATGGACGGTTCGTCGAGGATATACATGACACCAACCAAACCAGAACCAATCTGACTGGCAAGGCGAATGCGCTGTGCTTCACCGCCTGACAATGTATCTGCACTACGTTCCAATGTCAGGTAATCTAATCCAACACTGACTAAAAAGCCCAAGCGCTCATTGATTTCTTTGAGAATACGCGCTGCAATTTTGCCGCGACGTCCAGGCAATGTAAGTTTGGTGAAAAACTGCTGTGATTTTCCAACCGACATGGCAGTCACTTGCGGTAGGCTCGTGTCATTGATGAATACATTGCGTGCTTCTATACGCAATCGTGTGCCTTGGCATGCCGGACAACGGCTCGTGGTCAGGTAATGGGATAAATCTTCACGCACAGCCTCTGATTCGGTCTCGTGATAGCGACGCTCCATGTTGGGAATGATACCTTCAAAGGGATATACCCGCGTGGTGCGTCTTCCACGTTCATTGACATAGGTGAATTCAATTTCCTCTTCGCCACTGCCATAGAGGATTTTTTCTTGCACTTTTTTGCTTAACTGTTGGAAAGGGGTTTCTACATCGAATTTGTAACGCTTAGCTAATGAAGTTAATATCTGAAAATAATAAACATTGCGTCTATCCCAACCACGGATGGCACCGCCGGCTAAACTTAATTCGGGATTTTGTAATATTTTGTTGATGTCAAAAAATTGTTTTACCCCCAATCCCTCACATTCAGGACAAGCGCCCGCTGGGCTATTAAAAGAAAATAATCGTGGTTCTAATTCTGCCAAACTATAGCCGCATAACGTGCAAGCAAATTTGGATGAAAATACGCGACCTTCACCATTGGATTTATCCATTTCAGCTACAATCGCTATACCATCAGCCAAATGCAATGCGGTTTCAAAAGATTCAGCCACGCGTTGGGCAATATCTGGCCTGACTTTAAAACGATCTACTACAACTTCTATAGTATGTTTCTGCCGCAGGTTGAGTTTGGGAGCGGAATCCAGATCGTAGATTTTGCCATTGATACGCGCGCGCACAAAACCCTGACGGCGCAAGGAATCTAATAGTTGTAGGTGTTCACCTTTGCGGCTTTGCACGACCGGTGCTAATATCATCAAGCGCGTATCTTCGGGGTAGGTAAGCACTGCATCTACCATTTGACTAATGGTCTGCGCCTCAAGCAAAGTATGATGCGTGGGGCAAAAGGGCTGACCCGCTCGCGCATAGAGCAAACGCAAATAATCATAGATCTCAGTGATGGTACCTACAGTAGATCGAGGATTATGGGAAGTGGCTTTTTGTTCGATAGAGATGGCTGGAGATAAACCTTCAATATGGTCTACGTCCGGTTTTTGCATGACGGATAAAAATTGCCGCGCGTAAGTAGATAGCGATTCAACATAGCGGCGTTGGCCTTCAGCATATAGGGTATCAAAAGCTAATGAGGACTTACCTGAACCTGACAGGCCAGTAATAACGATGAGTTTATCGCGTGGCAAATCTAGATCGATATTTTTTAAATTATGAGTTCTTGCGCCACGGATTTGGATAGATTGCATAGATTAGATTAGGTTCGGTTAGGCCCTACTTATCATTGTGTCAAGCTTAAATCCTTTTGTGGACCTGGGCATCGAAAATAAGCGTGACTACTGTATCCCTCCCTATGAAAAAGGCGAGGACATTTCTCCCCCTTTGAAAAAAGGGGAGATTTAATAACCTAGCAGAATATATGATTGCTTTATGAAACTCAATGCTCCCACAACACCATTTGAAATTCGCACGGTCTTCTCTTTGGCCGGTATCTTCTCATTTCGTATGCTCGGCCTATTCATTATTTTACCGATATTTGCTTTATATACGCAGCAATTACAAGGCGCTACCCCGACACTCATGGGAATTGCGCTGGGTATTTATGGCCTTACTCAGGCGATTTTTCAAATTCCCTTGGCTATGCTGTCTGATAAAATCGGGCGTAAATCTATTATTACAGCAGGCTTGGTTATTTTTATTGTAGGGAGTGTGATTGCTGCACTCTCACATTCAATTTATGGTGTTATTATCGGTAGAGCATTACAAGGTGCGGGCGCTGTGGGTAGCACCATTCTTGCATTGGTCGCAGATTTAACTAGTATGGAAAACCGTACTAAAGCCATGGCGGTGATAGGTATGACCATCGGCATTTCTTTTGCTGTCGCCATGGTTTTAGGACCTGCACTCAATCTGTGGGTAGGACTATCCGGGATATTCTGGATAACCGCATTATTCGGCATCATCAGTATTATGATATTGTTGTTGTTTGTTCCACAGCCACCACAATTGGTATTTCACCGCGATGCGGAAACTTTGCCAAAATTACTGAAATCGACTTTAGCCAATCTAGAATTACTGCGTCTGAACTTTGGAATTCTCAGTCTGCATGCTTTGTTAACTGCTAGTTTTATTGTTATCCCCGTGATGATTTCACAGCTCCAAGATACCGTAGCAAATCATGCCTGGATAGTTTATTTACCCGCTATGGCGTTTGCTTTTTTCGCTATCATGCCTTGCATTATCGTGTCAGAAAAATATCGGCAAATAAAAGTTTTCTTCGTTGTCATGATTTTTGTATTAGGAATTACCCAATGGTTATTATGGTATTTTCATACTAGTACCTGGGAAATCATCACAATACTTTGTATCTTTTTCACGGCCTTTACTTTTTTGGAAGCAACACTGCCCTCATTGATTTCAAAGATCGCCCCAGTTGGCAGCAAAGGTACCGCTATCGGTGTTTATTCCAGCTCACAGTTCTTTGGTATTTTCCTAGGTGGCAGCCTCGGTGGGTGGGTTTATAGTCATTATCATTTCAATGGCATTTTTATTTTGAACTTAATGTTTATTTTCCTCTGGTTGCTAATCGCAGTGACTATGCGACAACCACCTTACTTAACTACACTCATGCTGCCATTAGGTAATATCAATGAACCACAAGCACAGCTTTTAACTCAAGAATATAGAAAATTAGCCGGTGTCATAGAAGCAGTAGTACTGTTAAATGAGAAAACAGCTTATCTTAAAGTCGATAGAAAGATTCTTGACCTAAATAATTTGTTGAATTTTAATAATAAGTTTAATGATTTCGCGCAATAAAACAAATTTGAATGATATTTTAAACTCATTTATTTTTTTCAATTGAACCGCCTATGCCGCTCAAGGTAATATACCGCCTTTAGGTAATTTTATTGCCTAAAATATTGTTCAGCAGCAAAGGTTTTATAAACCTTATCAAAGTAATCATTTCAGAATTTTTAAGGAGAGAGCTATATGGCTAGAGGTGTAAATAAAGTCATTCTAATCGGAAACTTGGGAAGTGACCCTGAGGTTCGCTATACCCCAAGTGGCAGCGCGGTAGCCAATGTTAATTTGGCAACTAGTGAAAGCTGGAGAGATAAAACCAGTGGAGAATTGCAAGACCGTACTGAATGGCACCGCATCGTATTTTTTAATCGCTTGGCTGAGATTGTAGGCGAATATTTACACAAAGGCTCTAAAATCTATGTTGAAGGTAGTTTGAGAACCCGCAAATGGCAAGATAAAAATGGCATTGAGCGTCATACCACAGAAATTATCGCCAATGAAATGCACATACTTGACAGCCGCAGTGGCTCCCCTCACCATCCCCACCAACCACACCATCATCATACACAGTTAGATGGTTCAGAAGATGCTGATAAAGCTATCAAAATTCATCCGCAACCTGTTGCACTAGAAACAGCGCAGATAGGTAATGATTTTGAGGATGATATTCCGTTTTAAGCAAGAAGAATCCATTCAGACAATTTCCAGATTATGGGAATTGTCTGGATTTATCGCTTAATCTGCTGGCTGCTTTTCGTTTCTATCGCTGCGCTGTTGAATAAATCAAATAAATTGAATGAATCTATACTTCATGCAACCGCCTGAGATCCACGATCCAGTCGCGGGATGACGAGTATTTTGGATAGCTGATGAATAATTTGGGTGACTTTTGCCATCCCCTAAGCTACGTCATCCCGCGACTGGATCGCGGGATCTCAGGCGGTTGACACTAAGCGCAGCATGGCAATCGCATTGAATTTTCCAGCTTTCATTAGGCCCGTCGTCCCCAGCATGGATACCGGAATCTAGTTGACAAGGAGATTAAAGTTTCGCATTTCTGCGGCGGAGTTCTTCTCTCCAAGAAAGAAAAAGATAAGATGAGAGTTATTTAAAGGATCAGAAACTTCTGTAGGACACAAAAAAAACAGTCCTTTTTTCGCACCCTACAGATATCAGAAAGAATGAACTATTCTTCAGCTTCAGTTTCCGATTCAAATTCACGATCGACTAATTCAACATAGGCCATAGGTGCGTTATCTCCTGGTCTAAAGCCACATTTGAGTATGCGCAAATAACCGCCCGGTCTTTCTTTAAACCTGGGACCTACCTCTTTAAACAATTTGCCAACGACAGCCTTATCTCGCAAACGATCAAAAGCTAATCGGCGCCGCGCCACTTCATCAACTTTAGCTAGGGTAATTAAAGGCTCAGCAAAGCCTCGTAATTCCTTAGCTTTAGCCACAGTGGTTCTGATTATTTCATGTTCAATCAAAGAAACCACCATATTACGGAACATCGCTTTGCGATGGCTACTGGTTCGATTTAAGTGTCTCCCACTTTTTCTATGTCGCATCGTCTTATCCTAGTTCTTTATCTGAATCTGGTGCAGGTAGTTCATCTGGTTTCATACCCAAATGTAAGTTACGTGCTGCCAGAACGGCTTTAATTTCAGTGAGGGATTTTTTGCCTAAATTTGGTGTCTTTAGTAAATCCGATTCAGAGCGTTGTACCAAGTCAGCAATGGAATTAATACTTTCTGCTTTTAAGCAATTTGCAGCACGTACAGTTAACTCAAGATCTTCCACTGGGCGTAGTAATAATGGATTTATCTTACGAGATTTTTCTTTAGGTGATTGCAATGCTGCATGTTTCAATTCTACAAAGGATGCTAATTGACGTTGCAGAATGGTCGCTGAATAACGAATGGCATCTTCAGGATTCAAAGTGCCATTGGTTTCAATTTCAAGAATCAGTTTATCTAAGTCGGTACGCTTTTCAACACGCGCATTTTCGACTTGATAAGACACACGACGCACCGGTGAAAAAGAAGCATCTAATTGCAATTTTCCAACTGGCTTCCCAGTACCTGTTGTATCTACCCAGGCTCCTGAAGGAACATAACCTCGGCCTACAGCCACTTTCAGATTCATCTTCAGTCTTCCCGCTTTAGTCAAATGCGCGATGACATGTTCAGGATTGACTATTTCTGCATCATGTTCCAGTACTATATCACCAGCGACCACAGGACCAGGACCCTTCTTATCTAGAGACAGTAATACTTCATTACGGCCATGCAGCTTGATAGCTATGCCTTTGAGGTTAAGTAAAATGTCTATGACATCTTCTCTTACCCCTTCAATAGAACTGTACTCATGTAGCACCCCATCAATTTCAACTTCAACTATGGCAGCTCCTGGCATAGAAGAAAGCAAAATGCGGCGCAAAGCATTCCCCAGGGTATGACCAAAACCACGCTCTAATGGTTCAAGCACAATCCTCGAATGCGTAGGTGTTATTGACTGCACCTGAATATTGCGGGGTGTTAAAAAGCTGCTATAAATATCTTGCATATCTGTACCTCTATTTCGAGAAAAGCTCGATCACGAGACTTACTTTAAATATTGCTGGGAAGTCTGCTGGGTCTGGATAGGATTTGAATACCCCTCGCATTTCCTGAGAGTTTACATCTAACCACTGTGCTTGTGGCCTTTGCTGGGCTAATTCCAGAGCTGCCGCAATTCTAAGTTGTTTTCGAGATCTTTCTCTCACTTGAATCACATCATTAGGACGCACTAAATAGGAAGGAATGTTAACTACTTTACCATTGACAGTAATCGCTTTGTGGCCAACCAATTGTCTAGCTTCAGCGCGAGTACTGGCAAAGCCCATGCGATAAACAATATTATCCAACCTAGATTCCAGTAATTTTAACAGATTTTCACCTGTTGAACCTTTTTGGCGGTCAGCTTCTTCGTAGCAATTTAAAAATTGTCGTTGTAGCACACCATAGTAGCGTTTAATTAGCTGCTGCATTCGCAATTGAACGCCATAGTCAGAAAGCCTACCGTGTTTTTGACCATGCTGTCCAGGCTGGGTATCCAATTTGCATTTAGTCTCTATTGCACGCACACCGCTTTTAAGCATTAGATCGGTGCCTTCACGCCGGGACAATTTACATTTAGGGCCTAAATATCTAGCCATTAAAAACTCCAAATAGATATGAACTCTTAAAAGCTGTGACTACCGAAGGCAATAACAGCTTCCATTCTTAGAATAACAGACTACACCCGACGTTTTTTCGGTGGGCGACAACCATTGTGTGGCAATGGGGTTACATCAATAATATTCGTGATAGTAAATCCGTTTGAATAAAAGGCACGAATTGCCGATTCACGGCCTGGCCCTGGGCCCTTAACCAATACTACTAGCATTTTCATGCCAATTTCTTTAACTATTTGAGCTACTTTTTCAACTGCTACTTGAGCTGCAAATGGAGTACCTTTACGCGATCCTCGAAAACCACTACCGCCTGCTGTAGCCCAAGCTAAAGCATTACCTTGCCGATCAGTGATAGTAATCAAAGTATTATTAAAAGATGCTTGTATATGGGCAATGCCTTCTTGCACCTTGCGTTTTATTTTTTTACGTGTACGTACTGTTTTTGGATCTGCCATTATTTATATCCTGCTTTACTTGCGAATTGGTTTTGCTTTGCCCTTACGAGTACGGGCATTGGTTTTGGTGCGCTGTCCTCTTACTGGAAGACCACGTCTGTGTCGCAATCCACGATAGCAGCCAAGATCCATGAGCCTTTTAATGTTCATGGAAATCTCTCTACGTAAATCGCCTTCTACCAAAGGAAATTTGCCGACCTCACGTCGCAATGCTTCTACCTCAGCTTCTGTGAGATCACTGATTTTAACCTCTGGATTTATGCCAGCTTCAGCACAGATGACATTGGCACGTGCATTACCAATACCATAGATAGCCGTTAAAGCAATGCGTGTATGCTTTCGTTCAGGAATGTTAACACCCGCGATACGAACAACCATTTAATGCTCTCCTACAAAAACTAATTAAGTTGCCAAGGCTTCCGCCAAAAACAGTATTTTCAAGCAGCGTTCCAGCTAATTAACAAACTAGACTGCTCCATGACATTAAACATGATAGCAAAAAATAAGGCCAGGGTATTTGCTGAAAATCTGTCAGCATACCGGTCTAAATGCAAAAAATCAACCTTGTCTTTGTTTATGTCGCGCGTCTTTGCTACAAATAATTCGCAATACCCCATTACGGCGAATCACTTTGCAGGAACGACACATTTTTTTCACTGAAACTCTCACTTTCATGAGGATCTCCTCCACTAAAACTAATTCAAAGCAGCAACTACCTTCCCTTTGAAAAGGGGGATTTAAAGAGGATCACGTACTCATAGTCAATCGGCACCCAAAACTCTTTAAACCTCACCACTTTTGCAAAGAGGGTAATATTCAGCGCTGCAAACCTGTACTACGCCCTTTTAAATTTGCTTTTTTCATGATTGATTCATATTGGTGAGATACAAGATGCGCTTGTACTTGTGCCATAAAATCCATCAACACTACTACTACAATCAAAAGTGATGTACCACCAAAATAAAAAGGTACATGCCAGGTTACTATGAAAAATTCAGGTAATAATGACACTAAGGTAAGGTACATAGCGCCCACTAAAGTTAATCGTGTCATTACTAAATCAACATATTGAGCTGTCTGCTCACCTGGACGCAACCCCGGTATAAAAGCACCTGACTTTTTAAGATTATCAGCCGTTTCTTTAGGATTGAATACTAATGCTGTATAAAAAAAACAAAAGAAAATAATCGCTATAGCATCAAATAACATAAATAATGGCTGACCAGGCTGCAACATTAAACTGATCTTTGTCAACCAACTCATCCCAGGTACGGATGAAAACCATTGGGCAATAGTACCAGGAAATAAAATAATACTTGAAGCAAATATAACTGGAATAACCCCAGACATGTTAATTTTTAAGGGCAAATGACTGCTCTGTGCAGCATAAATTTTTCTACCTTGCTGCCGTTTAGCGTAATTTACAGTAATTCGACGCTGGCCACGCTCTACAAATACTACGAAAGCAGTAATGCATAAAACCACGATAACTAATAACAATAGAGAGATAACTTGCATTTGGCCTTGTCTGACCTGCCCCATCACTTCAGCAATAGCTGCTGGGAATCTAGAGACAATACCAGCAAAAATGATAAGAGATATACCGTTTCCAATACCTCTTTCAGTAATCTGCTCTCCAAGCCACATTAAAAACATAGTTCCCGTAACTAATGTTAAAGTGGCAGTAAAATAAAAACTAAACCCAGGGTTAATGACCGTGCCATTACTGACTAACCATCTCGATATACCTAATGCTTGGAAAGTGGCTAATATTAATGTGCCATACCTTGTGTACTGATTGATTTTTCGTCGCCCCGACTCGCCTTCTTTTTTCAGCTGTTCCAATTTAGGAGAAATGACCGTAAATAACTGCATGATAATGGATGCAGAAATATATGGCATGACATTCAAAGCAAAAACGGTAAAGCGCTGGAGAGCACCACCAGAAAACATATTGAACAGGCCTAAAATACCATTTTGTTGATTTTTAAATAAATCAGCTAAGCGTTCAGGATTAATGCCAGGTACAGGAATATGTGCACCAATGCGATAAATAATAATGCCAATAAGGACAAATAAAAGTCTACGCTTGAGTTCCCCCAAACCACCTTGTGAGAGGCCTAATCCTAACTTGGGCTGTGCCATTTATTCTTCAACCTTTCCGCCAGCTTGTTCGATCGCTTTTTTAGCACCTGCAGTCACTTTTATACCCTGAAGAGTAACAGGTTTATCAATTTTCCCTGACAAAATAACTTTAACTGTTTTAGCTTGTACAGGCACAATATTGGCCCTTTTTAAGGCATCTAAATTAATCTGATTTCCATCAACTTTTAATAGTTCATGCAACCGAACTTCGACCGAAAACTGAGCTTGTGCTGAAGTGAAACCAAATTTAGGTAGACGACGTTGCAAAGGCATTTGACCGCCCTCAAAACCAACTTTATGATAGCCGCCAGCACGCGCATGCTGACCTTTATGCCCCCTGCCGCAGGTCTTTCCCAAACCTGATCCTATGCCACGACCGACACGTTTAGGGGCTTGCTTAGCTCCAGGGGCTGGTTTTAATGTATTCAAGTGCATATAAAAATCTCTTTGTTTTGTGCAGCATTCAAGAAAAATTAACCTTCCTTTTTTTAAAAGGGAGGATACAGCAATCACTTTAGCCTAACGCTTATAGACCTTGGGGAGAAAGAAACTTGACTATAACTCTTCCACTGTCAATAAATAAGCAATTTTATTTATCATACCTCGATTTGGAGAGGTATTTTCTACCACACGAATCTGATTGATTCGGCGTAATCCTAAACCATTAGCGCAAGCAATATGGCCAGGAAGTCGCCCACTGAGACTTTTTATTAATTTAATTTTTAGCTGTTTTGATTGAGCAGCTTTCATATGAGACTCACTTATTCAAGAATTTCTTCGACAGTTTTACCACGCTTTTCAGCAATAGCTGCTGGTGACGCCATGGATTTTAAACCTTTTACAGTAGCTCTGACTACATTCATAGGATTAGATGAGCCTATGCATTTAGCCAAAACGTTAGATACACCCATCACTTCAAATACCGCGCGCATTGCATTACCTGCAATCACTCCAGTACCTTCAGAGGCTGGTTTTATCAATACTTTAGTAGCGCCATGACGAGCTATGATAGTGTGTTGCAAAGTATTGCCATTTAGCTCAATTTGAATCAAGCTACGCCTGGCGCTTTCCATTGCTTTTTGAATGGCGGCCGGTACTTCACGGGCTTTACCTCGACCAAAACCAAACTTACCTTTACCATTACCCACAACGACCAATGCTGAAAATCCAAAAATTCGGCCACCCTTAACGACTTTAGCTGTACGATTGACGGCGACTAATTTTTCCTGGAATCCATCACTAGTTACTTCAATTTCTGCACTACTCATGAATAAACCCTTTTAAAAATCTAACCCACCCTCGCGAGCGCCATCAGCTAGTGCTTTAACTCTCCCGTGGTATCTAAAACCTGCGCGATCGAATGCGATCTTTTTTACTCCCGCTTCCAATGCACGTTTTGCAATGAGCATACCCACTTCTTTAGCTGCTTTCACATTGCCACCAAAAGATAGTGTACTTTTAATCTCTTTATCTAAGGTTGAAGCAGATACGATCACACTAGCTCCATTAGGCGCAATAATTTGTGCATAAATATGACGCGGAGTTCTATTAACACAAAGCCTTACCGCTTCAAGTTTTCGAATTGTGGCTCGACCACGCTGAGCTCGACGCAAGCGTTGTAATTTTTTATTCATTATTTCTTCTTACCTTCTTTTAGATGAATTTTCTCATCGGAGTAACGAACCCCTTTGCCTTTATAGGGCTCTGGCGGTCTAAATGCGCGAATATCAGCGGCAACCTGCCCTACTGCTTGTTTATCAATGCCTTTTACGACTATTTCGGTCTGGCTAGGAGTTTCAACAGAAATACCTTTAGGAACGGTGTATTTAACTGGATGGGAAAATCCTAACGATAAAGAGAGTACATTACCTTGCGCCTGGGCACGATATCCTACTCCTACCAAGGTCAGTTTTCGTTCAAAACCTTGTGTCACACCTATAACCATATTGTATAACAATGCCCTAGTAGTGCCAGCAATTGCATCCGCTGCTTTTAGGTCGACTTCCTGCTTAGGAGATAATTTTATAACATTTCCGTCTTTTTCTAGGTTGACGGCAAAATGAATTTCCTGTTGTACGGAACCTTTGCTTCCTTTGATTGTCAATAGCTGCCCATTAAGGGTGGCTTCGACACCTGAGGGAAGAGTAATCGGTTTTTTTGCTACTCTTGACATGAATGCCTCCTAATAGACATAGCACAAAACTTCACCACCATGACCTGAAGCTCTAGCGGCTCTATCAGTCATTAATCCTTTTGGTGTTGAGATAATAGCGATGCCTAAGCCATTTTGAACTTTCGGTAATTCCCGTTTAGTTTTGTATTGACGCAAACCAGGTCTACTGATCCGTTTGATTTCACTGATAACTGGAGCACCTAAATGATATTTTAAATTAATTAATAGGAGAGGCTTGCCTTCATGTTCTACTTTTTCATAACCGTTAACATAGCCTTCTGTTTTTAATAACTTGGCAATGGCATGTTTTAGCTTGGAATAAGGCATTAAGACTTCTTTTTTATTCACTGCCTGAGCATTGCGCAGCCGAGTAAGCATATCTGCAATGGGATCTTGTAAACTCATTTGGACTTTTAACCTCTTTTCACCGTTTTTCGGCTTAAAAATATAAACACATATACCCACGTTGTAATCGCAGTACATGCCTTCTCTTAAAAAAATTTACCAGCTTGATTTAGACAAACCAGGTACATCGCCATGCATAGCAGATTGGCGCAAGCAAATTCGGCACAAAGCAAACCTTCTATAAACAGAACGTGGTCTGCCACATTGATGGCAACGTCTTTTAACTCGACAGGGACTTTCATCGCGTGGTCTTTTATTTAATTGCAAAGCAGCTGCCAATTTTTCTTCATATGAACTAGTAGGACTAGCTATAATGGAGCTTAGTTCACGACGTTTAACCTTAGCTTTGGTACTTAATTTAACTCGACGATTTTCACGAGCTATCATGGATTTTTTTGCCATCTGTAAAATCTCAATCCTTAAATGGAAATTGAAAACTGGCTAGCAATGCCCGAGCTTCGGCATCTGATTTAGCCGTCATGGTGATTGTAATATTTAAACCACGAATTTTATCTATTTTATCGTAGTCAATTTCAGGAAATACGATTTGCTCACGTATTCCTAATGTATAATTGCCAGTTCCATCAAAAGCCTTACCACTCATACCTCTAAAATCGCGTATACGAGGAATAGCTATACTGATCAATCGATCCAGGAATTCATACATCCGCTCGCCACGCAGGGTGACTTTGCAACCGATAGGCCATCCTTCACGGATCTTGAATCCAGCTATAGAGTTTCGTGCATTGGTCACAATCGGCTTCTGTCCGGCAATGCGAGACATATCTGCTTGTGCATGCTCAATCACTTTTTTATCACTGACAGCTTCGCCCACACCCATATTGAGTGTGATTTTGGTAATGCGAGGCACTTGCATTACACTGCTGTAATTAAATTTATTCATTAAATCTTTTACGATTTTATCTCGATATAACTGCTTTAATCTAGCTGTCATTATTCTTATAACCCTTATAAATCAATGACTTCATTATTTGATTTGAAATAACGGACTTTTTTGCCATTTTCCAAAACTTTAAAACCTACTCGATCTATTTTTTGAGTAACTGGATTATATAAAGCCACATTTGAAACATGAATTGGCAATTCTTTTTCAATAATCCCGCCTTCAACACCGCGCTGCGGATTAGGTCGAACATGCTTTTTCACAATGTTAACGCCTTTGACAATCACGTAGTTAACTTTAGTGCAACGCTCAACTTCGCCTTGACGTCCCTTATCTTTGCCGGTGATAACAACTACAACATCACCTTTTTTTACTTTTAATGCCATGATTTAAGACTCACACTGTAAAAAGAAAAATATCTCCCCTTAGAAAAAGGGGTTTGGAGGATTTAAAGAAGTGATGAAGTGCCTTTATAAATAATACATATACTTCAAAACTGTTTAAATTCCCCCCGCAAGCCTAACGACTTGCGCCCCCTTTTTCAAAGGGGGAGAATGAATATGGTCGGTTATAATACTTCAGGGGCTAAAGAAATAATCTTCATAAAGTTTTCGCCACGCAATTCACGTGTCACTGGTCCAAATATACGTGTACCAATTGGCTGCAATTGGTTATTCAGTAATACAACTGCATTATTATCAAAGCGTATTAAAGACCCATCTTGTCGGCGTACACCTTTAGCCGTGCGAACAACCACTGCGTTCAACACTTCACCTTTTTTGACCTTACCACGTGGAATAGCTTCTTTCACACTGACTTTGATGACATCGCCAATAGAAGCATAACGTCGTTTTGATCCACCTAATACTTTGATACACATGACCCGACGTGCTCCACTGTTATCGGCCACATCAAGAACTGACTGCATTTGTATCATTTTTTTATTCCTCTACCAAATGTTATCCTGAATCAGGGTTGGTGATTTTATCACGTTACGCACAAAATGCACGTACAAAAACACTTTTTCTTGCTATTCTCCAAATCTTCTCCAATTGTGGGAGAAAAAAAGATTACTGTGCTTTTTCGATAATCTCTACTAATTCCCAGTTTTTAGTTTTTGATATGGGACGACATTCTTTTATTAGTACGACATCGCCAATCTGGGATTTATTTTCACGGTCATCGACATGCAATTTAGTAGAACGTCGTAAATATTTACCATACACAGGATGTTTAACTTTCCGTTCTACTCTAACGACTATAGAGTTAGTCATTTTATTGCTAATAACAACTCCGCTAATGGTGCGAATGTTTTTTTTAACTGATTCGTTCATCATTCACCTGTTTTCTTTTCATGAATTATGGTTTTAACGCGTGCAATATTACGTCGCACTTTTTTAAATTGATTGGACTTAGCTTCAACGCCTTGAGTCACTTTTTGCATGCGCAAATTAAATTGTTCACGTAATAATTCATGCAATTCATTATTTAATTCGTTGATTGTTTTATTTCTTAATTCAGTTATTTCCATTACATCACCGTTCTTTCAATGAAAACAGTTGCCATAGGAAGTTTAGCAGCAGCGAGTGCAAATGCTTCACGAGCTAAATCTTCTGGAACACCTTCCATTTCAAATAACACTCGTCCTGGTTGAATTTGGGCAACCCAGTATTCAACAGGTCCTTTACCTTTACCTTGTCGAACTTCTAAAGGTTTTTTTGTAATAGGCTTATCTGGAAATACCCGTATCCAAATTTTACCACCACGTTTAATGTGTCGGGTTATGGCTCGACGAGCTGCCTCAATTTGACGCGCAGTCAGGCGACCGCGACCCAATGCTTTTAAGCCAAACTCACCGAAACTAATTTTCGAACCGCGAATCGCTAAACCACGATTTCGATCCTTAAATTGCTTCCGAAATTTTGTTCGCTTCGGTTGTAACATTCTTTTTCCCCTCTGAAGCTTTTATCGATCTTTATCTTTAGGAGTTGAATCTTTAGAAGAAAGTGCTTCTTTAATCACTTTATCAGCAACGGCTTTTTTAAATATCTCACCCTTAAAGATCCAAACTTTAACACCGATAATGCCATAAGTTGTCAGCGCAGTTGCTGTCGCATAATCAATATCGGCACGGAAAGTATGAAGCGGTACTCTACCCTCACGATACCACTCAGTTCTAGCAATTTCACTTCCGCCTAAACGTCCGGCTACAGTAATTTTAATTCCTAAAGCACCTTGTTTCATTGCGGTCTGCACTGCACGTTTCATGGCACGTCTAAACATGACACGGCGTTCAATTTGCTGTGCAACACTTTGCGCTACCAAAGCCGCATCCAATTCAGGTTTGCGAACTTCTTCAATATTAATATGTACTGGCACTCCCATCATTTTGCCGACATCTTGACGCAACTCATCGACATCACCACCTTTCTTGCCAATAATGACCCCAGGTCTAGCGGTGTGAATTGTAATACGCGCATTGCGAGCCGGCCGTTCAATCTGAACTCGACTCACTGAAGCAGCTGCCAATTTTTTTTCTAAATACGCACGTACTTTGAGATCAACATTCAAGTAATCAGCATATTGTGTACCCGCATACCATTTAGATGTCCAATCTTTAATGATGCCTAATCGAATACCTATTGGATTGACCTTTTGTCCCATGCAATTCTCTCTCATTTTTTATTTGATTCTCAGCAATCTTCACCATAATGTAAAGCATCACTAAGCAACAGCAACAGTTAGCTCTCCATCCTAAAAAGGAGAGTCACGAAGTAAACAGTAGGTTTAAGCTCCAGTTTCATCCGATACTTTTACAGTAATATGGCAGGTTCGCTTTAAAATGCGAGCACCGCGACCTCTAGCACGAGCGTGCATGCGTTTGAATGTGGGGCCTTCATCAACAAAGACGGTAGATACTTTTAACTCATCTATATCTGCACCTTCATTATGTTCAGCATTGGCAATAGCTGAATCTAGCGTTTTTTTAAGCATCGCAGCAGCTTTTTTAGTGCTAAAACTTAACACATTGACTGCTTTTGAAACTGATAAACCACGTATTTGATCAGCTACCAAACGAGCTTTTTGCGCTGAAATTCGCGCATATCGATATTTTGCAGCGATTTCCATTTTTAATCCCCTTCTTTTTTAGCTTTCTTATCACCCGAATGACCACGAAATGTACGGGTATGCGCAAATTCACCTAATTTATGTCCAACCATATTTTCAGTTACATATATGGGAACATGTTGACGTCCATTGTGAACTGCAATGGTAATTCCAAGCATTTCAGGAAGAATCATTGATCGACGCGACCAAGTCTTAATTGGGCGCTTACTATCTTTTGTAGCTGCGTCTTGCACTTTTTTTAATAAGTGATGATCTACAAAGGGCCCTTTTTTTATTGAACGCGGCACGTTTCAACCTCATAGTTTAAAATTTAGATAACTACTTACTCCCTTTGAAAAAGGGGAGTTTTCTGTGATCGCGGGTCTCGCCCACTTTAAATTTTGCAAGCACCCGCTCGCACTCCAGGATCCTAAACTCCTTATTTACCTCGCTTTTCAAAGTGAGGAATAAAAAGAAAAATCGGGAGTTTTTACTTATTTACTACGTCTATCTTTAATAATCATACTGGTAGTCCGTTTATTCTTACGTGTTTTGTATCCTTTAGTGGGGATACCATTTGGACTTACAGGATGACGACCACCTGATGTACGACCTTCGCCTCCACCATGCGGGTGATCAACGGGGTTCATGGCTACACCACGTACTGTGGGCCTTATACCTCTCCATCTTGAAGCACCTGCTTTTCCTAAAGAACGTAAGTTATGCTCTGAATTAGATACTTCACCAATTGAGGCACGGCATGAGGATAAAACTCGGCGAATTTCACCAGAACGAATTCGTATCAATGCATAATTAGCCTCTCTAGCGACTAATTGTGCGGAACCACCAGCACTGCGAATCAATTGAGCACCTTTGCCTGGTTTTAATTCAATACAATGAATAGTAGCGCCTACTGGTATGTTTTGCAAAGGCATACAATTACCTGGTTTAATGGGGGCGCCAACACCCGATGTCACTTCAGCTCCAGCTGATAAACCTTTAGGAGCAATAATATAACGCCGCTCACCATCGCTATATAAAATTAAAGCGATATATGCAGAACGGTTAGGATCATATTCTATATGCTCAACTTTTCCAATAATATTTTCTTTATCACGTTTGAAATCAATAACGCGATAATGTTTTTTATGTCCACCGCCTCTACGTCTTACGGTAATGCGTCCCTGATTATTTCTAGCGCTAATACGCTTCTTGGTTTTAAGCAGGGGTTTATGCGGGCTACCTTTATGTAATTCCGGGTTCACAACTTTAATGACGAAACGGCGTCCTGGTGAAGTTGGTTTTGTTTTAACTAGCATAATATAATTCCTATCTTCTTGGCATGTTTATGCACCAGCGAGGTCAATTTTATGACCTTCAGCCAATTTGACATAAGCTTTTTTCCAAGCTTTTCGTTGACCTTGAATTTTTCCAAAGCGTCGGGTTTTACTTTTTACGCGACTGACTTGGACGGCATTAACCTTGACATTAAATAATAATTCCACTGCCTGTTTAATTTCCGGCTTTGTTGCGTCATTAAGCACTTTAAACACATATTGGCGATTAATATTTGCTAAGGCACTTTTTTCAGTAACGCGTGGAGCTAACAAAACTTTCATTAGGTACTCTTCGTGAGCTACATTACTCATTGTAATTTTTCCTCCACCTGTTTAAGCGCATTAACAGTTATTAATACATGGTCGAAAGCAACTAAATTAGCTGGGCTAATCTGTGCTGGAGAGCAAATTTGTACTTTATGTAGATTACGCGCCGCAAGCATGACATTACGCTCAACTTCTTCACTGACTATCAGCACCTTATCAACATTGAAAGCTTGTAATTTGTTCACCAAATCACGTGTTTTAGGTTCGGGTAAGGAAAAATCTTGTACTAATACTAGACGATCTTGTCTTACCAACTCAGATAAAATGGAACACATGGCGCTTTCATACATCTTGCGATTAACTTTTTGAGAATAATCTCTGGGGGTTGCTGCAAAAACTTTACCACCTTTACGCCATAAGGGACTGCGTATGGTTCCGGCTCTGGCACGGCCCGTCCCTTTTTGTCGCCAGGGTTTGACACCACCACCACTTACCTCAGCACGGGTTTTCTGTGCTTTAGTTCCAGCGCGAGCGCCCGCTAAATAGGCAGTCAGTACCTGGTGGATCAAAGGTTCATTGAAAGCAGTACCAAAAACAGTATCAGAAACTGCAATTTTATGCTGTGCTGCTTGGTCTTTATCGGGAGTTACTATTTGTATTTCCACAGCTTATTTCTCCCCACTTTTAACAGATGATCGAATCACTACATAGCCACCAATCGCTCCAGGAACGACTCCTTTTACAAACAATAGGTTCTTATCATTATCTATGCGAACAACTTCTTGATTTTGTATAGTTCGACGCACATTACCTAATTGACCAGCCATTTTTTTACCACGAAATACTCGACCTGGGCTTTGGTTCATACCAACAGAGCCGGGAACACGATGCGATAAAGAATTGCCGTGTGTCGCATCTTGTGATCGGAAATGGTGACGTTTAATAGTACCGGCAAAACCTTTTCCTTTTGTGGTACCAGCAATATCAACTTTTTGACCCACCTCGAATAGATCTACTTTCAACTCTTGGCCTAAGGTAATTTCTTCCCCTTCCTTATCCTCAAGTGAAAACTCCCAAAGACCGCGGCCGGCTTGCACATTTGACTTAGCATAGTGACCTGCTAGCGGCTTATTGATGCGTGAAGGCAGCTGACTTCCAGCAGTAATCTGCAGAGCACGATATCCGTCAATTTCAACTGTTTTTACCTGGGTCACGCGATTTGAATCTACATGTATTACAGTAACAGGTATGGATACACCGTCATCTGTAAAAATGCGAGTCATTCCGTATTTGCAACCAACTAACCCTATGGGCATTGTTATTACTCCACAAACTTTTTAATCTACACTGATTTGGACATCCACGCCAGCCGCCAAATCTAATTTCATTAAAGCATCTACTGTTTTATCAGTAGGCTGAATAATATCTACCAAGCGTTTATGAGTACGCATTTCATATTGATCCTGCGCATCCTTGTCAGCATTGGGTGATACCAATACTGAAAATCGTTCAATTTGCGTAGGTAATGGTATAGGCCCACGAATTTGCGCTCCAGTTCGCTTAGCGGTCTCTACAATTTCGTAGGTGGCTATATCAATCAGGCGATGGTCAAATGCTTTTAAACGAATTCGTATTCTCTGATTTTTTTTCACGAGTGCGACCATTATTCAATCACCCTGGCGACTACTCCTGCACCCACTGTACGGCCACCTTCGCGAATCGCGAATTTTAAACCTTTTTCCATCGCAATTGGAGCAATTAAGGTAATCGTCATCTGGATATTATCTCCAGGCATCACCATCTCTACACCTTCTGGCAACTGCACTTCG
>DASZWJ010000004.1:5000-32555 GCA_035546635.1 Gammaproteobacteria bacterium | reverse complement strand
CCTTCTCCCACAAGGGGAGAAGGATTTATCGAATGAGTTATTTATAGAGATAATACATGGCAATGACATTTCATCTTGATATCGTAAGCGCAGCAGCCCAAATTTTTTCGGGCTTAGCAGAGATGGTCGTTGTGACCGGGTCTATGGGAGAACTGGGTATTTTGCCGGGCCATACCCCTTTGTTAACCTCTATCAAACCTGGATTTATCCGTGTGGTATTGCAGGGTGGCAAAGAAGAAATTTTTTATCTCTCAGGTGGGATGCTGGAGGTTCAGCCGCAAGTAGTGACGCTATTAGCAGATACCGCGATCCGTGCCGATCATTTAGATGAAGCTGCAGCTCAAGAAGCCAAAGAACGGGCTGAAAAAGCATTAACTGACAAGAGTGCTGAGTTTGAATATGGTAATGCCATGAGTGAATTAGCAGAAGCAGCTGCGCAATTGCGCGCGATTAAGGAGTTACGTAAAAAAGCTCATCAGGCATAAAGCTTGTTCTCAAAATTATCCTCTGCCTTTTTCCTTCTCCCACAAGGGGAGAAGGATTTATGTAGTACGATCTTTACCGGAAAAATTTTATGACATTAAGCGTAGTAATTTTAGCTGCCGGTAAAGGTAAACGTATGCGCAGCGGCCTTCCCAAAGTATTGCATACTTTGGCAGGTGTGACCTTGCTTGAGCGTGTGGTGCGAACTGCCAGCAGCTTGGATCCTGAAACGATTTATGTCGTCTATGGTAACGGTGGCCAATTAGTGCGCAGCGAAATGGCGCACTTGGATGTGCAATGGGTAGAACAGCCCGAAGCGTTAGGAACCGGACATGCCGTGCGCCAAGTGCTTCCACATTTAAATCAGGATCATCAGGTTTTAGTACTCTACGGTGATGTACCACTCATTTCTAAAGAAACCCTCAAACAACTGCTCGATAATACCCCAAAAAATGCCTTGGGTTTGGTCGTGGCAGAATTAGAAGATCCACAAGGCTTTGGGCGTATCATACGCAATGAAATGGGCAATATCGTCGCCATCGTTGAGCAAAAGGATACTAATCCTGAACAGCAAAAAATTACCGAAATTAATACTGGCATCCTGACCACCTCTGCGCGCCATTTAAAAGAGTGGTTGCCGCGCTTAACCTCGCATAATTCCCAAAAAGAATATTATTTAACTGATATTATCGCGATGGCGGTTGCAGATGGTTATTCGGTAGGTGGCATTTTGGCGCGTCGTCCCGAAGAAGTGCGCGGCATTAATAATCTTTCAGAACTAGCGAGTTTAGAGCGTATTTACCAGCGCCAAAAAGCTTATGAGTTGATGATGGAAGGTGTCACTATTGTTGATCCTGAGCGTTTTGATGTACGCGGAGAAGCCATCGTTGCAATGGATGTGTGTATCGATATCAATGTGATACTTGAAGGTAAAGTTTCCATTGGCGCTAATAGCGTGATTGGACCGAATACCGTGCTGCGCAATGTGGAGATTGGTGAAAATGTCAAAATAGAAGCCAATTGTGTCATTGAAAATTCCAGCATTGCCGATTTTTGTACGATAGGTCCGTTTGCGCGCATCCGTCCAGGTAATCGAATTGATCAACATGCGCGGATAGGTAATTTTGTTGAGATGAAAAATTCTCAATTAGGCGAAGGTAGCAAGGTGCCACACTTGAGTTATATTGGTGATGCGGTTATTGGTAAGAACGTGAATATGGGTGCAGGCACTATCACCGTAAACTATGATGGCATTAGTAAACATCAAACCATCATTGAAGACCAAGCATTTGTCGGCTGCGATAGCCAATTAATCGCCCCTGTGAAAATAGGTGAAGGCGCTTACATCGCAGCGGGTTCTACTATCACTACCAATGCCCCAGCACATCAGCTGACTGTTGCCCGCGCAAAACAGCGCACAGTGGAGGGTTGGAAACCTAAGGCGAAAAAAACGGTTGAATCATCATAGAAATAAATAGGCGAGGTATTGAAAATGGCAGAACAACAACAAGAAATACCTGAGGAAATTCGTAGAGTACAACAGCGAATAAATCAATTGGAATGGTATTCAAGTATAGCTCTTGGTATTCCCTTCTTAGCCATTCGGCTTGGGTTTCAATCGCTTGATAGTGGGATCAAAGCAGCGTCATCAGATGCGTCTAATGATTATCTAGCCGCAAGTGGAACTTTTTTCGGAACGGTGGTTACAGGATTCATTTGGGCGAATCTTCCGATCAAACAATGGCATGAAGAGCTTGGGCTTTTAAGGACTCGGTTGATTTTTTTGCAGAGGGAGAATCAAGAACAACAGCAATTAGGTCTGCAGATAGAAGGACAAGGAGAAGCAGAAGCAGAACAACTTGAAATTAAAGAAGAGGGAAGAGCTGGGTCTCCTTCACCTCGATCCACACCTGGTCCCACCCATTCTCTACGTTTTGGGTTTTCACGGCCTGATTTTAAATCCCCATCTGAGCTTGAAATGCCTTTATTGAGAAAAGAGGGAGAAGAACAAGATGAGGCGGCGCAAGCTTTGCTTCACTAAAATCAATGAATATTTTCTATGGCATTGCTATAACCAAAATCGCTTAATACCAATTTTATTAGCAGCTTTAATTAAAGCGGAATCTAAAGTGGCGATGGGAAGTTTTTCGCGCACAGCTAATTCCAGGTAGGCGTCATAAATGGTAAGCTGTAAATCTCGCGCCAATTCAAAAACAGTGTCAAAAACTCTATCATTTACTGTGTAATCTATTTCAATAGTTTTTACGAATGGATTCAATGGCTAAGGCGATAGGATCTTCAGTAATGGCTGGTATGAGTATAGCAATAGTGCGTCCATGTTTGGTGATTGCTACAGATTCACCCATTTTTTCAATACTGGCAAGTATTTGAGAAAGGTGAGTTTTTGCTTGAAAAGCGCCTATAGATTTCATAAATGTATTCTCTTTGTCATCTAATTAAACTGGTTTATTTATATTTTAGACCAGATTTTTTATTAAGGTGCAAAATTTATTGGAAATTTTTATGAGAATGGTACACGTCCCTATCCTTCTTAACTTGATTGATGCATAATCCAGCAAAAAATCCACTTGGAGATTTGATTTTGTCTACTATTGAAGAGTCCTTGGCTTTGATAAAGCGCGGTGCTGTAGATGTTCTGCCTGAACAGGAATTAATTGAACGCCTAAAAACTGGGAAACGTTTGCGGGTGAAACTGGGCATGGATCCGACTGCGCCTGATTTACATCTGGGGCATACGGTGGTCATTAATAAATTACGCCAATTTCAAGATTTAGGGCATGAGGTGTTGTTTTTGATTGGTGATTTTACCGGCCGTATCGGTGATCCGACCGGCAAAGATGAAACACGTAAGCCGCTCACCACTGAAGCGGTTATGGAAAATGCTCGCACTTATCAGAAACAAATCCATAAAATTCTCGACCCAGAAAAAACGCAGATTCTGTTTAATTCCATGTGGATGAAAGATAAAAGTGCCGCTGACTTAATTGCTTTGGCTGCTACGCATACGGTAGCGCGGATGCTGGAGCGCGATGATTTCAATAAACGTTTTACTGCCCATCAGCCGATTGCCATTCATGAATTTCTTTATCCGTTGTTACAAGGTTATGATTCTGTTGCCATGCAGGCGGATGTGGAATTGGGAGGCACAGATCAGAAATTTAATTTACTCATGGGTCGGGAATTACAAAAACATTTTGGTCAACCGCCACAGATTATTATTACGACGCCGCTTCTGGAAGGTTTAGACGGGGTGCAAAAAATGTCAAAATCGCTGGGCAATTACATTGGCATTGATGAAGCGCCGGAAAATATTTTTGGTAAGGTCATGTCAATTTCCGATGATTTGATGTGGCGTTATCTGGAATTATTAAGCTTCACACCGATGGCGGAAATTGAATATTGGCGTAAAGAAGTGCGTGCTGGGAAAAATCCGCGCGATATTAAAGTGGATTTTGCTAAAGAGTTGGTGACGCGATTTCATAGCAAAGCCGCGGCGGAACGTGCTTATGAAAATTTCATCAAACAGTTTCAGCGCAATGAAATTCCTGAAGATATTCAGGAGTTAGTGGTTAAAGCTGAAGGCGGCGTTATGTTGGTGGGTAATTTGCTAAAGCAAGCGAATTTAGTTGCCAGTACTTCTGAAGCATTGCGAATGATTCAGCAGGGTGCGGTGAAAATTGATGGTGAGAAACTGGAGGATGGGCAGCGTAAAGTGGTTCGTGGGGAAGAGCATATTTATCAAGTAGGTAAGCGACGGTTTGCTAAGGTGCGCGTGGATTAGGTGTTTTAAGGACACCTCTAGAAATTAGAGATTTTCGCTCAAGACAAGGCGGATTAGATTTTAACTGGAGTTTATACGGGAATAAATGAGGATTTTAAAATCTAATCCAGCGCCGTATTGAGCGAAAAGATCAATTTCTAGAGGTGCCCTTAAGACACCCCCTTTTTAAAAGGGGGTGTCTAACAAGCCTAATAAGTCTCCCCATAATCAAAATAACAAGTTTCAGCGCTGGCAGTGCAGATTTCTTGTGCCGCATTGGTTGGGTCGATTTTCCAAGGTCCTTTAAGAGGTTTAGGAACTTGTCCGTATTTTGATTGTTGAACTAATGTAATGGCATTGCCATATTCGTCAACGTAATAACAAGTGGTTGCTCCGCCAAGCGGACCTGAATAGGGAACCCATCTTGCTGCAGTAAAGCTGGCGGCTTTTGCATGTTCTTTAGGGATATAGTTATCTGGATTGCTGCCTTCATACCAGCCATAATAAGGCGCCCAGCTGCAATGTCCATTATCGCAAGTGTATCTGACAGTCTCGGGCGCCGGGCAATTTGCTAGTATGGCGGGGCAGATAATAAATAACAAAGCGGAAATAAGATAATTAATAATTTTCATAGCAGCACCTTTTAAATAAGAATGAGTTGACAGAAGTGTGCTGATAAATAGAGGCGGAATTCACTAGGTTTTCGACAGGTGATGAAGCTCTAATTTTTTATTCCCGTGAAAGACAAAAAAATAGACAGGGAATTGATATTGCAGAAATCATCTACCAATAGTCGATATTTCCGTCCTTAGAGCCTTAAGATATTTGAATGTCATGCGCTACTAAAAATCAGCGGCCGCTGAAGAAATTAGCAACACATACAACAATTAAAATGCATTTTAAAAATTTGTGAAGAGATAATAAGAGAAGATGTTGAGGGTGAAGAGAATGAGGATGCATGCAAAGTTTTCATATTTCAATACCTCTATTTTATTTTTAGACATCTAACAAAATAACAGGTAATTTGTCAGTAGGCAAGAGACTTGATTATCAGTGATAATAAAGACATCCAAAACTAATCGGAGCAATCCCAGATGGAAGAAAAAACCTACCCTACAGCGGAAAAAACTTACATAAATCTTGAGCAATATCAGACCCTGTATAACTATTCCATCAGTGATCCAGAAGGTTTCTGGGCAGAACAAGCCTTAGAGTTTATTTCCTGGTTCAAACCCTGGGAACAAATCAAAAGCGGTGATCTTCAACAGCATAATATGCGCTGGTTTATTGGCGGTAGTCTAAACGCCTGTTACAACTGCGTTGATCGCCATTTAGATACCCGTGGCGATAAGATTGCCATTCTTTGGGAAGGCGATGACCCTTCACAAACCTTATCTTTGACTTATAAAGAGTTGCATGCCCGAGTCTGTCGTTTTGCCAATGTATTAAAACAACAGGGCGTGGTTAAAGGGGATAGGGTATGTATCTATTTGCCGATGATTCCCGAAATGGCCATCGCCATGCTAGCGTGTGCGCGAATTGGTGCAGTGCATTCCGTAGTTTTCGGCGGTTTTTCTCCAGAATCGTTACATACCCGCATAGTGGATGCGGACTGCCATGTGGTAATTACGGCAGATGAAGGATTGCGCGGTGGAAAATTGATTCCCTTAAAAGCCAATACCGATCAGGCATTACAACTGGGAACGGATGTCAAGCGCGTCATTGTAGTGCAGCATAGTGGCAATCCTGTATCTATGCAGGCGGGGCGCGATATTTGGTACTTTGAAGCCATGGAACAAGTACCGGCGGATTGTCCGGTTACAGCCATGGATGCACAGGACCCACTATTTATTCTTTATACTTCCGGTTCAACCGGTAAACCCAAAGGGATAGTCCATGCAACAGGTGGTTATCTGGTTTATGCGGCGATTACACATAAGTATGTGTTTGATTACCATGAATACGATATTTATTGGTGTACAGCAGATGCAGGTTGGATTACCGGACATTCTTATGTGATTTATGGTCCGCTGGCTAATGGTGCCACTACAGTAATGTTTGAAGGAATGCCGAGTTATCCTGATTATGCGCGCTATTGGCAGATTATTGATAAATACAAAGTCAATATTTTTTATACTTCTCCCACGGCGATTCGGGCTTTACGCCATGAAGGTGATGATTGGGTGAGAAAAACCAGTCGTCAAAGTTTGCGGCTATTAGGCACAGTAGGTGAGCCTATTAACCCGGATGTTTGGGAATGGTTTTATGAAGTGGTTGGAGAGCAACGTTGTCTAATTGTGGATACTTGGTGGCAGACAGAAACCGGTGGTATCTTGATTTCACCGTTACCGGGTGCTACCCCATTAAAACCTGGATCAGCAGCGTGGCCGTTTTTTGGGATTGAACCTGCAATTGTTGATGATGAGGGGCATGAAATCACCGATGATAAACCAGGTAAATTGGTGATTAAACAACCCTGGCCGGGTTTGGCAGTGGCGATTCATGGTAATCCAGCGCGTTATGAAAATGCTTATTTTAAAGAGTTTCCAGGCAAATATTTAACCGGAGATGGCGCGCATCGTGATAGGGAAGGTTATTATTGGATTACCGGACGCAATGATGATGTGATTAAAGTATCAGGCCATCGTCTGGGTACGGGTGAGGTTGAAAATGCTTTACTGACACATCATGCGGTGTCAGAAGCAGCCGTCGTTGGGGTTCCGCATGAGATCAAAGGTCAAGGGATTTATGCCTATGTCACCGTCCAAAATCATGTGACACCGACTGAGGCGTTAAAAGCAGAATTGCTGCAACGGGTGAAAGTGGTGATAGGCAGCATTGCTATTCCTGAGCATATCGAGTGGGCGAAGGGATTGCCCAAAACCCGCTCGGGGAAAATTATGCGACGTATTTTACGTAAAATCGCCTGTGATGAAGTGGAAGATTTGGGTGATATTTCGACTTTGGCTGAACCGAGTGTAGTGGATGATTTGTTGGCTAGCCGTAAAAGAGCTACAAAATCTTAAATAGCTCCCAATTCTCACCCCCTTTAAAAAGGGGGTGAGACTTCATTTAAATATCCTTATTCGGTTATCGTTCCCAGTGTCATGCCCCTGCTACGTGATTGAGAAGATGAGGCTGGGCTGGTCGTGTGCTTTGGTGATTGTAATGCCGGCCTGCTGGGTTTATAGAAAAATCCATTACTCGAAGTCAAAGGACTGGTAGGTGTTGAAGTACTGCGTTCACGCAGAGCTGAAAGACCCATCGGTGTTGATGTGCTCCGTTTAGGTGCCGAGTAAGAGAAGTGAGTTCCAGGCGAAGCGGGAGCGCTACCTGGGCTACTTGGAATAAATGGCGGATTTTTCGGAGCGCTTGATGAATGACTGCGCGAACGAGTATCTGCTTCACTAGATGATAATGGCGTGTTATCAAAATGTATCACAGTAGGTTTTCTTATACTGTACATATCTAATTTTAATGGCGCCGCTGACTGACTACGTGATCTCGAGCTGGTAGATTCTAGCGCTGGATCTGCATGAAATTTAATCGGTGTTCTGAATGCTTGTTCTCTTTGCGCCGGGTCTTGGGAAAGGGATCGGCTACGAATGGTTGAGATATCCAAATCAACAGATACCGGCATTATTTTTTCAATCGCTTTTTTTTGCTCTTTCAAGGCAGTGATGGTGCCCTCTAAGCTCTTTTGTCTCTTTGCCAATGTCGCTGGGTCAGCCTCTTCAAGCAGTGTGCGACTGGAAAGTTTTTGTGTAACTTCAGCGTGTTCGTCAGTAGCTTTCTTAAGTGCTTTATCAATAACTCGGATACTGATTTGCATATGCTCTCGTCTATCCAGTGTCGGAGAGTCACTTAATTGATATTCCCGTAGCATTTTTACGTTATTCAGCGCATCTAATGCTTTTCTTGGGTCACTGCCTGATTTGATGTCTTGTATGGCAGCGTCAATGTAATCTTTAAAAGGTTGAAATTTCTTATGATTGCTCATTGCGCCAAGTGTAGCAATCACCGATTGATTGATTACTTGATCGATTTTTTGCAATCCAGTTTCGATACTTTTGAATTTTTTTTCTGCGGCGTAATCAACGCCTTTTTCAGCGGCGATAAGAAGTGCAGCAATTCCTACGGCTACGCCTGAAGAAAGGGTGCCGGCAAGTGTTGTGCCGATAGCGGAACCAAAAGCTTTGAGAGCAAAAGCGGCTAAAGAATTGATTCTATCACCGATGAAACTGGCATCACCGTTTTTAAAACTTTGTTGGATTTTACAAATTTCAAAAAACTCTTTTAAAAGTTCTGGACGCTCTTGCAGTAGCTGAGACAAAGTCGTCATGTGATTGAGCACCGATAGCATATCCTCTGCTGACAGATTGAGCTCATCTAGGGTTGTAAACACCTGACGTTGGGTCAGTGTTCCCATGCTGGCTTTGCTATCAGATTTTGCTTTTACGTCATAAGCTTTGGATAGTTGATCTTGGTTAGTGAATGCAAGTAAAGCCATTAATTGACCGAACTTGCCGTATTCGCTCATTTTATCTCCCGCTTCTGCGGAAAGTCCTACACTGGTGCTTAAGTTGATTACTGCACTAGCTGCTTGTTTAAATTCTGACATCTCTCTTCAATACCTCTTTTATGTGTTTATCTATATGTTGAGAATCATTGTAACCAATCAATATTAACGAAATATTATTAGTTTATTTAATAATTTTATTTTAATATTGGGTAGATTATCGGCTTTCAGGTCACTTTTTACGTATTTGTAGGAAATCCTGATTGCAGGAAAAGCGATAGATATGGTCTTCTTTTAGGAAGTGACTGCTGATGTAGTATTCTAATTCGGTTTCTGACAGAGGATGTGGCATAGGCAATAGATTTAGCATAAAGATGCTAATGGTCAGTGCTGAGGAAAAATCAGGTGCTTCTATTTGCGCTCCATCGCAGCAGAGGTTGATTTCATAATTTTCTCCATGTTTTTTTGCGAATTGTTCAGCAACCTGAGATAGATCAAAACGCTGGTTTATGAAGTGTTCCAGTAGATTCATACAATCGGTATTGGGGTTTTGTAGTACGATAATCACGCTACCAGAAGGAGATAACCAGGACACTAATTTTTCCAGGTTTTGTAGCCATTGATTTTTGTCGATATAGTAGAGAATATGAGAGCACAGCACTAAATCAGCAGTTGCTTGTGGATCGGCTTCCATGATGGTTTTGTCGATGATGGTAGCTTCTGGTATTGCGGAGTGTAGTTTTTCTCGTAAAAATGGATTGGGCTCAATGGCGATGGTTTTTTGGAATAAAGGGGTAAACCAACGTGTCACTTCCCCATCTCCGGCACCAGCATCTATAAACACCTGTTTTGCGGGGAGTTTCTCCACTACTTTTTGTAACCATTGATGCATATTTCTCTTTTGATTGGTGTTTTTTAAAAACACTTCAAACGCCTGTTCGTATTCTTTACTTTGCGAGTCATATGCTGGTACGCTTTGACTGATTCCCATATACCAACCCTCTTACTTTTATTATAGTAGCGAATAAGAAATCCCCATGTTTTATAATAAAATAACAAAAACAAACAAAATTTTATTTATAAAATCCATCCTGGTGGCGGAAGAATGACAGCTACCGTCCTTGCGAGGTGACTTAATATGCCCCAGCATCAAGAAAAACACGTGGCTTCATCCGATACTTTGAAGGATCTGGTGATTGGTATGTCTGATGGTTTGACGGTGCCATTTGCCTTGGCGGCAGGATTAAGTGGTGCAGTCACTTCTACGGGGATTATTGTGACCGCAGGTGTAGCAGAAATAGCTGCCGGAGCAATTGCTATGGCGCTTGGGGGTTATTTAGCAGCGAAAACAGAAGCTGAGCATTATCAGTCAGAATATAAACGTGAAACATTAGAAGTGGAGCAGGTGCCGCATATTGAAGCAGCTGAGGTAGCAGATATTCTTAAAGAGTTTGGTGTGGCGGAAGAGCAGGTGCCTGTGGTTGTCAATGCAATGCAGACGCAGCCTAAAAAATGGGTCGATTTTATGATGCGTTTCGAACTGGGTCTGGAACGACCGGATCCTAGGCGTATGGTATTTAGCCCGTTGACCATTGGTTTGGCTTATGTATTTGGCGGATTAATACCTTTGTTGCCTTATATATTTATTTTCAGTGTGCATCAGGCACTGTTGACCTCTATGACGGTTACCCTGCTGGCTTTGTTAGTTTTTGGGGCAGTGAAAGGTTTTTTTACCGGCAGAAAAATTTTGCGCTCCGGGGTGCAGACTATGTTAATTGGTGCAGTGGCTGCGGCTTGCGCGTTCGGGATTGCAAAATGGGTGAGTCATTGAAGAGGGTATTGGAAGCTGTTCTGGATAGTACTTTATGGACGTTTTGACACATGCCTTCCTTGGTGCAGCAGCAGCACAGTCTGCTACAGGCAAAGCCTTAGGAAAAAAATCCGTTTGGGTTGGCGCTATTGCTGGAACTTTGCCTGATCTGGATATTTTAATACATAGCAGCCAAGATCCGACTTTATTCCTTATTTACCACCGCAATTTTACGCACGCACTGGCTTTTATTATTTTAGGTGGCTTAATTGCTGGATTAATCAGCTTAATATTATTTAAAAATTTACGGCAAAAATGGCGTTATGTTTTTTTGGCGACCATTGTAGCTTATGCGACACATGGGCTTTTGGATACGGCGACTAGTTACGGCACTATGTTGTTGTGGCCATTTAGCGATAGGCGTATCGCCTGGGATTTGATCGCTATTGTTGATCCACTATTTACCTTGATCTTAATAATTGGAGTTATTGTGGCGTATCAATGGCAAAGTCGTTGGCCGGCGTTGATTGCAATCGGTTGTTGTCTTCTCTATTTAGGTTTTGCAGGTTTCCAACATAACCGCGCATTGACGGTGCAACAACAGCTGGCCGAAGAACGCAATCAAGTAATCACTAAAGGTCGAGCGATGCCCAAGCTAGGCCATGTATTTGGATATCATTCAGTGTATATCAGTGGCAACCGCGTTTATTTAGATGAAATCGCAACGCCATTGTTTAGCTCTGCCTACGCAATCTCCGGTATTTCAGTATCTCTATTCTGTGAGCAATGCATGTCTGCGACCTTGGTGCGTAATGAAACATTGTTCCATGATTTTACGGTGTATGCTTGGTTTACAGATGGCTATATGACGGCATTATCACAGCGGCCGCTGGTCGTGGGTGATTTGCGTTATGTCAAAACATTAACACCGCTTAAGACCTTATGGGCGATTGAATTTCCGTTAAATAATCCACGACGCAAGCATGTTTATTGGCATAGCCTGTTTGAGGGAAGTTAATGACTTTATACATTTTAGTAGGCAAAACGCTGTCATTCCCGAAACCTGACTTTGACTACGAAAAAATGGCTAGAGATTGGTTCATATCCGATTCGATGATTCTGAGGAACAGCTACGCCTTGCTGCCGTGACTTCCATCCCTACCGCAGCGAGAGTTCTATTTATTAGTTTTAGCAGCCAGCAATGTTTTCAATGCATTTATGGCTGATATTGCTGTAGGCCAGCCAGAATAAAATGCTAGATGGGTGATAAGCTCGACCAGCTCTTCCTGACTAATGCCATTTTCCAAGGCGAAATTAAGATGAAATGGCAGCTGTTCACTGCGATTCAATGCGACCAGAGTTGCAACTGTAATCAGACTGCGATCACGTTTGGATAAGCCTTTGCGCTCCCAAATATCGCCGAATATGATATCGTCAGTCAGTTCTGCCAGCTTAGGTGCTATATCGCCTATGCTGCGTTTACCAATACTTTTGTTGTCTTTCATGCATATTTCCTTTGTAGAAATTTTAAGAATCATTATTTTATTATTGAATAACATTGATAACAACATTACCAATGGCGGCACCACTCTCCATTAATTGGTGAGCAGCGACAATGTCTTTCAGGTCAAAACGCGCGGCGATCAAGTGTTTTAATTCATTGGATTCCAAAAGAGAAGTTATATCCCGCCCGAATAGCCTGTGATCTGGCCTCATCTCGAAGCTCATAGACATTGACCAGATGAAATGTCGCCCCTCTAAACAGGAAAAGAATTAAAATTTATTATGATGTTGTTACCTAGCTGAATGATTTTGCGCATTTTAAGTCGTAAACGTAGCCGCGCATCTAACAAGCCAAGCGCGAATTTAACAGCCTGGCGCGACAACATACAGATGCGCGCTATGTCGGCTGCATGTAATCCAGGGTCAAATTTTAACACACTGAGTACGGCAAATTGTGGATGGGTAACGCCATAACGACGCAATGTATCATCAATCTTCAGGCGAAATGCATGGCTGGCCTGCCTTAATAAATAGCCAATATGGCCTTTTTCGCCTCTAAAACCTTCACCTGGTTTCTTGATAGACATTAAATGGGGAGTCGCATACCATATGCACAATACTTAAGCATTGTTATCAAAGAGAAGGGCTGCGCTTCTTCTGATTGTGTCTTTTTTTCGGTGGATGCTGCATTTTTTTTGCGAATTTCTCCAGGTTTTTTTCTACCAAATAATTCACAGTGCCACGTGGAAATTTACCATTTTTTCCACGCTCTCCGGCAGGTATATCGGTTAGCAATATCAGTGCGTCATCAATAGTTGTCACGGGATAAATGTGAAATTTTTTCGCCTTAACTGCAGCAATGACTTCATCTTTCAGCATGAGATTTTGCATGTTAATCGCAGGGATGATAACGCCTTGATCTCCGGTTAAGCCGCGCATATGACAAATATCAAAAAACCCCTCGATCTTTTCATTGACACTGCCGATGGCTTGAATATCTCCATATTGGTTGATAGAGCCGGTGATGGCCAGATTTTGTTTCAAAGGAATTTGCGCTATGGCAGAAAGTAAACAATATAATTCTGCTGCTGATGCACTGTCGCCTTCGACTGTCCCATAGGTTTGTTCAAACACTAAACTTGCGGAAAGTGAAAAAGAAGCATCAGTCACATAACGTCCTACTAAAAATCCAGTGAGAATTAAGACGCCTTTGGCATGGATGGGGCCGCTTAATTCAACCTCACGCTCAATATCAATGATATGCCCTGATCCTGGATGCACAATAGCGGTAATTCGGGTGGGATGGCCAAAACTAAAATGCCCCAGTTCAATCACGGTTAACCCATTGATTTGTCCAATGGTTTCTCCTGTGGTTTGGATTAAAACAAAATTACGTTGAATGCTTTCATAAAAATTCTGGCGTACCCGGTCTTGACGAGCAATTGCGGCGGCAATGGCAGCCTGTACGTCCTCTAAATGGACTACTTGGCCGGTATGCTGTGTGGCAAAATAATTTGCCTCAATGATTAAATCTTTAATGGCGCGTAAGTGCGTAGATAATTTTTGCTGATCTTGTGCCAGACGCGTACTATGATCGAGGATAGCGGCTACGGCGCTGCGATGTAGCGGCAGTGTTTGTGCTTTATGTGCTAAATTGGCAATTAACTGCGCATATTGTTTTTGCGTCTCGGAATTACGCTCTATGTCTTCTTCAAAATCTGCAGCGACTTTAAATAACTCATCAAAGTCTGGATCAAATTGGCACAGTAAGTAATAAGTTGTTCGATCGCCTAATAAGACAACTTTGAGCGCAAGTGGGATGGGAGTTGGGTCTAATGAAGCTGTACTCAGTAATCCTTGTATATGTTCCGGCAGTTCGATTTTTATTTGTGAGGCATAAAGCGCGCGTTTCAATCCTTCCCAAGCAAAAGGCTCGTGTAACAATTTGAGTGCATCAATAATCAAATAACCGCCATTGGCTTTATGCAGTGCACCTGGTCTTATCAAGGAGAAATCAGTAATCAAAGTACCAAATTGTGCAATATGTTCCATGCGGCCGGTGATGTTGAGATAGGATGGGTTTTCCTCGTAAATAACCGGTGCCGCTGATCTCTCACAGTTGTCTATGACGACATTGACCAGATAGCGGGAAAATTCAGTTTTAGAATCGGCGGATAACGGTAGTGGTGGACTTTCATCGCGCTTCAGAAAATCTTTTACATTGAGAATGACATCACGTTCTACTGCACTCAAATAGTTTATCACCAGCGGGAATTGTGCATATTTTTTTTTAATTTCTTCAATAAAATGATCGACGGCCATTAAAGTAAATTCACGTTTGGCTTCTTTTTCTTTGCGGCGACGTTCTTTATGTAGGAAGGGAATCTGCTTTAATAAATTTGCCAGACGTTGGCTAAATTGCGTAATCAAAGCTTCTTTTTCGTCGCGTTCTTTTTTCGGCAGTCGAGTGAATTGTTCTGTGGTTAAGGATTCACCTTTTTTATTCACTGGCAGAATCGTAAAACCTTCAGCGGAAGAGAGTATGGAGAGTTCAGATTTTTTGGCTTCATCACTGATATGCGTCAGCATATTTTGTTGTTCTTTTGTGGTTTCATCACTTATTTTTTGCATTCTAGTGCGGTATTCATCACTTTCAAAAATAACGGGAATGGAAATGCTGAGATCTTCAATCAGGGCTTGCATATCGTCGCGTAGTTCGCAGCCTTTACCGGCAGGTAGTTGTAGGGCAATCGGTTTTTGTGGGTCATCGAAGTTGTAAATATAGCAATAATCGAAGGGCGCGGGTTGTTCTTTTGCCTTGGTTTCTAGTATGGTGCGTACCATCGATAGTTTACCGACACCGGAAGGACCCATGGCATAAAGGTTATAGCCTTTGCTATTTAAACCTATGCCTAACTCGATCGCTTTAAATGCACGTGACTGGCCAACAAATTCAGTTAAGCCCTGGATGTCTTTCGTGGTTTCAAAGTCAAGACTGTCGGGATCCATTTTTTGGGCGAGTTGTGTATGGGCTAGAGAAGATATTTTTTTCATGGGGTACTCGTTGTTAGTTTAGAAAAAAATGCGTTAGACATTCGAATTCACACTTTCAATTTTTGGTCATTCTTGTGTTTGCTCAATGCTAGCCAGGTAGTAACAATAGAATCTGGATTGAGAGAAATACTTTGAATGCCCATATCCATCAGCCATTTGGCAAAATCTGGGTGATCTGATGGTCCCTGGCCGCAAATGCCAATGTATTTACCTGCTTTGCGGCAGGCTTTGATCGCATGTTCTAGTAATAGTTTTATCGCAGCGTTGCGCTCATCGAATAAAGCAGCGACCAGACCTGAGTCGCGATCTAGCCCTAACGTTAACTGGGTAAGATCATTGGAACCGATGGAAAAACCATCGACATATTTTAAAAATTCTTCAGCCAATAAAGCGTTGGCAGGAATTTCACACATCATATAAATTTTTAAGCCGTTGGTGCCGCGTTTTAAACCATAGTGCTCTATTTGTGCAATGACGCGTTGCAGTTCTGCCACGGTGCGTACAAAGGGCACCATCAGCTGAGTATTGGTTAAACCCATTTGTTCTCGTACCCGTAAGAAGGCTTGACATTCTAGGGCAAAACTTTTTTCAAATGTACTGTCAACATAGCGGGCAGCGCCGCGTAATCCCAACATGGGATTTTCTTCTTTAGGCTCAAATAAATCCCCGCCTAAAAGATTAGCGTATTCGTTAGATTTAAAATCAGAAAAGCGAAAGATTACTTCGCGCGGAGCAAAGGCGGCGGCGATGGTGGCTATGCCTTCGCGTAGGCGTTCAATATAAAACTCTATAGGACTTTCATAGGCTGCAGTTTTTTGTTGGATTTCACGTTTTAATTTGCTGGGTAATTTTTGTAGGTTGAGTAATGCGTTGGGATGTATGCCTATGGTATTGCCAATAATAAATTCTAGGCGTGCAAGTCCCACGCCATCATTAGGTAAAAACTGATAGGTGAAGGCTTTTCCGGGATTGCCTAAAATGAGACAAAGTTTGATGGGCAGTTTCGGTAGTGAGGCGATATTGATTTTCTCTATATGGAAAGGGAGTTTCCCTTTATATACGTAGCCATTTTCGCCTTCGGCGCAAGAAATGGTGATCGTTTGGCCAGGCTTGATTTTGGAAGTGGCATTGCCACAGCCAACGATGGCGGGAATGCCGAGTTCTCGGGCTACAATGGCGGCGTGGCAGGTGCGTCCACCGCGATTGGTGATGATGGCGGCGGCATTTTTCATCACCGGTTCCCAATCGGGGTCAGTCATGTCAGTGACTAGGATTTCATTTGCTTTGAGCGCTTTTATATGTTTAGGGTTTAAAATAATTCGGGCTGTACCTTGTGCAATACTTTGACCCACGCTGCGCCCTGAAACGATGAGTTCACCTTTTTGTGTCAGATGGAAACGTTGTAGGGTTTGTTGCGGTTTCTGCTGACTTTTTACCGTTTCGGGTCGGGCTTGCACAATATATAACCTGCCATCGATACCATCTTTAGCCCATTCAATATCCATGGGTTTGCCATAATGGGTTTCTATTATTTGTGCTTGCCGTGCCAGTTCGTGAATATCCTCAGTCGTTAGGCAAAAGCGTTGGCGTTGCGCAGGTGGCACAGAAATAATTTTTGTAGAATTATTGGAGGTTTTGCTGGCGGTGTATACCATTTTGATAGCTTTTTCGCCAAGATTGCGGCGTAAAATGGCGTATTTTCCGGAAGCTAAGCTAGGTTTGTGTACATAAAACTCATCAGGATTGACTGCGCCCTGAACGATCGTTTCTCCCAATCCATAAGCAGCAGTAATGAATATGACTTGGTCAAAGCCCGATTCGGTATCCAGGGTAAACATCACACCGCTGACCGCCTTATCGCTGCGCACCATGGATTGAATGCCAGCGGATAGCGCTATCTCGGTATGGTCAAAACCCGCATGTTCGCGGTAGGCAATGGCGCGGCTGGTAAATAAAGAGGCGAAAACTAGCTTAATGGCATGTAATACATTCGTGATGCCTTTGATATGTAGGAAAGTTTCCTGTTGTCCGGCAAATGAGGCTTTGGCTAGATCTTCAGCCGTGGCTGAGGAGCGTATAGCCACAGTTTTATGCGGTAAAGCGGCATAAGCTTCCGAGATGGCCTTGATGAAGGGTGGGCTGAAAGGGGTGGTTGTGATTAAGCGGCGGATGTGGGCGCTGGTTTTATTTAGAGCGCTGATATTCTGGATATCTAGTTTGGCTAATAGTTGAGTGATTTTCTGATTTAGTTTTTTTTGCGCGAGGAAGTCATGCCAAGCTGCGGTGGTAGTAGCAAAACCGTCGGGTATATTGACTCCTTTGTCAGTCAGTTGGCCGATCATTTCTCCCAGGTTAGCGTTTTTACCACCGACTTTTTTGATATCTGCGGCTGAAATTTGGGTAAAGTTGATGACATATTGCATGATGACTTGTCCCTAAATAGCGGGTTATCCTAATACGGAAATTATACGCATTCCCAGCCAGGATGCGAAGTTTAAGTTAATAGTCTTGACAATTAAAGTTTATGATCTACGATGTACATGTCACACACATGTACATGATAGGAGGCTTTATGACCATTGCGTCTCAACGTATAGTCGTGCAGGTTACCCCCAAACAGAAGAAAGAAATTGCCGCAGTTGCTAAGCGGGTTGGGTTAAATACCAGTGAGTTAATGCGGCAGGCAGCACAGCAGTTTGTGCCTCATAATGAAAAAGAAGATATTGAATTGTTACTACAGCAGATTGAACGCTCAACTCGTGAAGCTGGGCAGGCTTTAGATCAGGCATTGGCCTTTATTATGCAATCCGATCAACGCATCAAGAATTTGCAGGAAAGGAGCCATTAAATGGGTGTAACGGAAAAAATGTGGGATGCACTCACCACAGTGATTAAGATGAACGATAGGGTTGTTTCTTTGGCCAATGCAGTTAAAGACCAGCAAAGTCGAATTGAAGGACTCACGGAGCGAGTTATTAAATTGGAGACAATGTTAGAATTATTAGTGCATGTCTCTAAAAGCAAACAGATATTACTCACTTCGGTTTTAGAAGAGGATCTGTCATCCTGAGTAAGGGTTGTCATCCTTCGCTTACACTTAGGGTGACAGTTTATTTTTATTCAGAACGTAATGTTTGAATAGGATCCAATTGCGAAGCTTTGTAAGCTGGGTAATAACCGAAAAATATGCCCACCAAAACTGAAACCGTAAAACCAATAATCAATGGTGTAGCGAACAAGCTAAAACGCCAATGACTCACTATCGCGATGATGAGCGAAACGAGTTCACCTACGATCACCCCCAGTAAACCACCAAATAAAGTCAATACCACGGCGTCAGTTAAAAACATCGCTTGAATGTCGTGTTTTTGGGCTCCGATAGCCAGACGAATGCCAATTTCGCGGCGTCGTTCCATCACAGAAACCAGCATAATATTCATTACACCAATTCCACCAACTAGCAATGAGATACCGCCGATTGACCCGAGCATTAAAGTGAAGGTCTGCCGTTGTTTTTGCATGCTGCCAATTAATTCTTTTGCGCTGCGTGAAAATAATTTTATATTTGGGAGAATTTGGTTGATTGCTTGTTCGATTTTAGGCTGGATGCTATTGACATCTGAATCGGGTTTGAGTTTAAACAGAATATTTTGAATGCGGACATATTTGCTTAAGTTAAAGGAAGTTTCTATGGGTATGATGACGGCGCGATTGATATTGGCATACATAAACATATTTTCTGGCCAGGGTTTAGCTACGCCAACAATGGTAAAAAAACGGTCACCCACGCGGATTTGTTCACCAATGGGGTTTAATGAGCCGCTGTTTTTCATATCTTGTGCGATATCACTGCCGACCATACAGAAATATTGCTGCTTGTCTAATGTGCTGATTTGCCGGCCGCTGTCGGTTTCGATTTTAATAATGACTGCAAGGGTTTCAGTGGCACCAATAATGTTCCCGCTTATGGGTTTGCCGCCATAGGAAACTTGTGAGTAATCAGAGGTGTAGGGGGCAGAGCTGACAATTTCGGGAATGCTGTGTGCAATTTTTTCAACGTCATTTAAGTCGAGTTTGGGGGCTTGTTCAGTTGTGGTATCGCCTGGTTGATTTTCTAAGGTGACAGCGAATAAATCAGTGCCCAGATTTTTAAATTGATCTAAGGCATGTCGGGTAGCTAATTGCCCACTGCTAACCAGTGCCACTACGGAGGCAGTACCCACTAGTACACCCAGTATGGTCAGTAGTGAACGCAGTTTGTATAACCATAAATTTTGCACGGATTCGAATAAATGCCGCTTTAGTAGTTTTGGCACTGATAGAATTTCCTACAATTTTTTTAAAGTTTCGCCAACTATTTTACCATCTGCAATTTGCACGATGCGGTTGCACTGCTCAGCAATATGAAAATCATGCGTCACTATGATAATGGTAGTTTTATCCCGCTGATTAATCTCTAACAATAAATTCATAATCGCTTGTCCAGTTTTTGAATCTAAAGAACCTGTGGGTTCATCCGCCAAAATAATTTTGGGTTGTCCAACTAAAGCGCGTGCAATAGCCACACGTTGCTGTTGACCCCCAGATAATTGATTAGGACGGTGGTCATAAAGATCACCTAATCCAGTTTTTTCCAAACTTGCCATGGCCAATTTTTCAATTTGTGGCGGCGGCATATTGCGATAAGTGAGTGGTAGTGCCACATTTTGTAATGCATTGAAGCGTGGCAATAAAAAAAACTGTTGAAATATAAAACCAATGGTTTGGTTGCGAAATAAAGAGGCAGCATTGCCGCTCAAATTGGAAACTTCAGTGCCATTTAAGTAATAATGGCCGCTCGAAGGTTTATCGAGTAAGCCGATGATGTTCATCGTGGTGGTTTTGCCTGAGCCTGATGCGCCGATGAGCGCCACTAGTTCGCCATCGGCTATGCTCAGATTTAGATCGTGCAAAGCATAAATGGTGTGGTGGCCGGTGGTATAGGTTTTGTTGATATGAGAAAGTTTAATCAAGGGGGGGCCTGCTTGTCGCCACTAATAATGATTTTATCACCTACGGATAAACCTTGTAATATGGTGACATTGTCAATGTCGGTGGTACCGGTTATTACGGTGACATTGCGTGGTTTGCCGCTTTTAGGGTCAATGATGGTCACAGTAGGTACGCCTTGTAAGAAAAAAACTGCTTTGATGGGTATTTTGATCTGCGCTGGATTGTTAATGGTGAGATCCACTTTAATACTCATGCCGACTTTAACGAGCTCGCGTTGTAATGGTGTGATTTCAGGTACATTAATGATGACTGGAAAATTGGCGATGCCGCCACCTTCGGGGGTTTTTGCTTGTTTGCCGATAGCGATGACTTTGCCATAAAGCAGCATCCCCGGTAAGGCTGGGCTGGTCAAAACGGCGGTTTGGTCGAGAGCGATATGATTGATATCAATTTCACTAACGTTGATGGTGACGCTGATTCCTGACATATCGCCAATGCTGACCGCGGTCTGGTTTTGTTTGATTTCACTGCCTACGGCTAAGGTTTTATTGCCATCTCCAGTATTGCTACCGGCATTCCTATCGGCAGTTAACACGATGCCCGTAGTGGGTGCTTGAATAGTAAATTTGTCATACTGGGTTTGCAGCATTTTTTCTATGGCGGCAATGTCGTGCAAAGTGAGGTTTTCTATATTGCGTGGTGCTCCGGGAATTTTGCTAACGATGGCTTTGAGTGCATTGTTAGAATTTATGTAAGCGAGTTCGCTGGCGCCTAATTGGCTTTTTTGGCTTAAATAATCTTCGCGATCAACGATTCCCGCTTTAAATAGTGCAGTGGTGCCTTCAAAATTGGTTTTATTTTGCAGATATTGGTCTTTGTCTTTGATGTAATTGGTGAGGGCTGTGGCATAATCCTGTTGTGATTTTGTCGAAGTGATTTTCATGAGTAGCTGACCGCTGGTTACACGATCGCCATAATTGAAATAGAGTTCATCGACTACGCCATCGACTGGGCTTGTTACATTGTATATTTTTAGGGGTTGTAGGGTGCCGCTGTAGAACAGATGTAAAGAATTTGATTGCAAAGTGGCTGTGATTATTTGCGACTGGGTTGTCGTTGCAGTGGAATTGCTTTGTTGTTTTTCGCAGCCGGCATTACACAAAACAATGCTAATAAGTAATGCCAGCAAAATGGGTTTTAAAAGAGGTTTGGGATTAAATATCATGTTCATCTGCAAATTTAGTAAGTTAAATTAATATCCCATCTCTGTAGCGTCGTCCCTAAAATCTGGAACAAAGCTTCTACAGCATTAATATATTGTATCCTTTGGCCAATAAAGCCTATTTGTGCATTTGTTAATGCACTTTGTAGAGAGGTTAATTCAAAAGACGTCGTCTTACCATAATTGAATTTTATTTTGGCAATGTTTAGACTTTGTTGCGCTAGCTTGACGGTATTTTCTGATAATTGTACTTGGCGTTGATTATATTGAACGGTGTGATAAGCGTTGGTGACATTGGTGATTAAGGCATACTTTTGTTGGGTCAGATTGACTTTGGCCTGGGATAGTGCGACTTTGGCACTGACTAACTGTTGTTGTCGGGCAACGTCGTGAATAGGGATATCGAGATCTAAAGTGAGGCTTTTGCTGCTGATACCCGTGGATCCGCCTGTGGGGGTGATGGGTTGCATGAGGGTACCGGTGGCATTGAGTTGCCATTTTTGTTGATCTTGCGCGACAATGACCCCGCGTTCAGTTATTTTGTAGGCAAATAAGGCAGATTGATAGCTGATATTATGTGCAAGGGCTGTGTCTATGCATTCATTTAAGCTGGGTAAGGCCTTATTGGGGTAATTTATTTTTTTATCGATATTGATGTGTGCATTGGGGTCAAGTCCCAGCAAACTGAGTAAGTTTTGATAACTTTGCAGTACCGCATTTTGATTTTGGCTAATGTTAAGCTGGCTATTGGCAATGTTTAACTGCTGTTGGATTTGCTCAGTTGGGGCGGCTTTACCGACTTTAATTTTCGCTTGAGTTTGGTTTAAGGTATTTTCTTCATCACGTAATGATAAATTATTCACTTCCAAGCTATTGTAAGCTTGTACTAATTGGTAATAAGCGTTAATTACACCCACAACTTGGGTCATAACGCTGTTTTTAAAATTTAGCTGATTGATTTTTTCTGTGTCTTGGGCGGAATAAAGATTAGCTTGGGTAACCCTTTTGCCAAATCCGCGTAATAAGGGTTGCGTGATGCTGACGGTTGCATCGGTAGTAAAGGCGGCAGCGTTGTCTGAGTCAATAACTTGGGTTAGTCCGGTTTTGATTTGTGTGCCATAAGGAGTTAGGTAATTGACCGTTGGAAAACCGCTGTAGCTGGGTGCGGCGCCATTTTGAAATAATGCCTGTCCGGTGAGGCTGACTTGCGGTGCAAATTGGTCACGAGCGACGGCCAGGGAAAATTTATCGACTACACGTTGTAATTCTGCATTTTTAACATTGGGGTTGAAGCGCATGGCCAGTAGTATTGCATCACGTAGGGTTAAGATGGCGTTAGCGTCTGCTGGTTGGGGTTTGTAAAGGATGGCAGCTGGCGGTGGTGGCGCAGGTGTTAAGGTTTGTGCATAAACGCTTGAGAAAGGGAGGGTGCTCACGATAAGGTAGCTTAATAATAAGAATTTACGCGACATGGGCAAGGTTTGGAGATCGGAAGTGAAGTAACTCTTTGAAGTGTATCAAAAATTTTTTATGGCGCCAAGTTTATAGGCCATCTCATTTTTCCTTCCCCCCTTGTGGGAGAAGGTGCCCGAAGGGCGGATGAGGGGTAAGTTTGGGTTGGCTTTAACTAACAAATGCTACTATAAGCTTACCCCTCATCCGCCCTTCGGGCACCTTCTCCCACAAGGGGGGAAGGAAAAATGAGACGGCTTATAATTGGAGAAAACGATGTTTAAAGGCATTGATTTATATAGCGATACGGTGACCAAACCCACTATTGAAATGCGTAAGGCCATTGTCATGGCTGAAGTGGGTGATGAGCAAAGAGCAGAAGATCCCACTACTCGTCAGCTGGAAGAAATGATGGCTGGCTTACTTGGGTTTTCAGCAGCGATATTTCTACCCTCTGCGACGATGGCTAATGAAATCGCGATCCGCAGTTTATGTGATGCTGGGGATGAATTGATAGCTGCAGAAAACTGCCATTTGTTTTTTGCAGAAGCTGGAGGTCCTGCCATATATGGTGGTGTGATGTGCAAACCAGTTCCCACTTTGACAGGTATATTTTCTGCAGAAGAAGTCAGGCAGCGTTATCAGTGGATTAAGGGGCCGCATTTTTCAACGACTAAGTTAGTTAGTGTTGAGAACACAACTAATATGGGCGGTGGCATTCCCTGGGAGCAAGAAGAATTGCGGCAAATTGTTAATGTTGCGGATGAGTTGGGCTTGAAAAAACATATGGACGGTGCACGATTTTTTAATGCGAGTGTGAAAACGGGTTTGACTCCTTCCGAAATAGCGGCTGGTTTTGATATGGTGACTATTTGTCTATCTAAAGGATTAGGTTGTCCACTAGGGGCGGTTTTAGCTTTCGATAAAGTTTATTATGATAAAGTTCGCAGACTTAAGCAGTTGATGGGGGGTGCCATGCGGCAGAGTGGCATGATGGCTGCTGCAGGTATTTATGCCTTAAATCATCACATAACTCGTCTGGCGGAAGACCACCGGAATGCAGAGTTTTTAGCAGATAGACTTCAAGAGGTACCACAGCTGCGTCTCTTAAATTACCCGCCAGCGACCAATATGGTTTTCTTTGAGTGGATTTCCAATGCAATGACTCCCGCTGAATTTAATGAGTGCTGTTTGCAGAAAGGATTTAGATTATCGCAGGTTGGCCCTAGAAAATTCAGAGCCGTCACACACTTGGATATTACTAGAAGTGATTTGGAAAAAGTGGCGGCTTTAATTGCCGAGATAGGTACCGATGCAGGTATCGCTGGCTGCAAGGCGAGTACGGCTATTTCAGGAAATAATAATTAGTTGGCAAAGAAGCGTTTGGTAAATACAAATGATGGATGTTGAATCAGTTAAATGCGATGCTTGTTCTGGTCTGTGGCCTGATGTGAGCTATCAGATTGTCACACTGACTGAAAGTAGCGTCTATCTGCATAAAGATCAGTTTTTTCCGGGTTGGACGGTACTGGTTTTTAAGCGCCACGCGACTGAATTATTTCAATTAACCCATGCAGAGCGAAATCAGCTTATGGATGAAGTCAGCAGGGTTGCTCAAGCATTGACCCAAGTTTTTTCAGCGCTTAAAGTAAATTATGCGCTGTTGGGTAATCTCTTGCCGCATATCCATTGGCACGTCATTCCAAGATTAGCGCAAGATCCTGCGCCGCGAGAGTCAGTATTTTCTGTATCACATGAGCCTTTGCACTTGAATGCTAAGGATAACCAGGAACGTATAGCGCTTATTCGTCAGGCAATAAACGTCAATTCACATTCTTAAGGATATGATGATGGATGAATCCAATGGACGGGATAGAATTGAAACAAATGATGGAAACGCAGAAATTGCTCAAAAACAAACCTCTAAAATAGCCTTTGCTACCACTTCGCTGTTGATATTAGCAATAATTTATACTTTATATTTTGCTAAAGCGCTGTTACTACCGATTGTCATCGCGGTTTTATTAAACTTTCTTTTTGCCCCTGTCATGCGGGTGTTAATTAGAATACATATTCCACGCTTATTAGCAGCCCTTCTCATTATTCTAGTCGTATTTTTTGTAATATTTTTGGGCTTCTATCGTTTGTCTGCGCCGGTTTCCGAATGGTTAACCGATGCGCCTGCAAATTTTTCCCAAGCTACGCAAAAAATCAATCAATTAACCTTGCCTATTAGTCAATCGATGCAGCGATTATTTAAAATTCAGGAACAGATAGAGAAAACGACTCATATCGCAGCGGAAAAAAACGTGCCCATAGTAAATATTAAACCGGGATGGTTTAATATTATTTTTACCAATACCTGGGAATTTTTTATTGAGCTGGGAATGGTCGTAATTTTTCTTTATTTTTTATTAGCTTCTCACGATTTTATCTTATATAAGTTAATTAGATTATTGCCATATTATTCAGAGAAAAAAGAGGCTGTCATTATTATCAGACAAATAGAACAAAAAATTTCTTATTTTCTTTTCATTAAGATAATTACTAGTATTGGTTTAGCTATTGTCATTGCGTTAGCTATGTTTTTATTGCAAATGCCACATCCTTTGGTATGGGGTATATTGGCGGGGTTTTTGGAATTTATTCCCTATATTGGTGTTTTGATTGGAACTACAGCGGTAACCTTTTCATCATTGTTAATTTTTGATAGTTTTAGTCATATTTTATTAGTGCCAGTAGTTTTCTTTGCGATTTGTTCAATTGAAGGTAATTTTGTTCTTCCTATCGTTTTAAATCGCGGCTTAATTCTTCATCCTTTGATTATTTTATTGGGAGTTATTGTTTTTGGCTGGATTTGGGGGGTTGTAGGCGCCTTAATCGCTATCCCCCTCATTTCTATTTTTAAAATCATCTGTGACAACGTGAAACCATTGAATCTCTATGGTGAACTTTTGGGGACGGAAAATATTTCTTAAGGTAGTCATCAATTAATGAGTAACTATAAAGAAAAGTCTAAAAAAGCAAATCCTGTTACTGTGGAAGAAACATTTTTATAATCTATTTCTCATTCTTCATAGTTTTTTCGAGTTTGAACTAAAACGCCAATAATTTTGTCCTTTGACCCCATCAATGTCATTTTAAAACGTTCAAAATCAGGGCTGGTAGGCTTCAGATAATGATCTGGCCCATCAAGAATAAGTTGTCGAAAAACCACTTCAGGATAGTTTTCCAATTTGACGACTACAAAACTTCGATCTTTAGGTGTTCGTGCTGGGTCAACAATGAGTAGCGTATTTTTAGGAAATTGTGGCTCCATGGAGGCATCTTTCATGATAAGAGCAAAGCCTTGTTCGCTGATAGCAGCATCTGTAAATAATTTTTTCTCTGCTTCTTCGGGGTGTTCTGCCGATGCAGCTTCTTGCCAATCATATATTGGAATTTCTGTCCAACCTGTAGCCTGTGGATTATTAGGTTCTAGCCAGGGGATAGGTTCCAAGCCTTTAAGCTGTTGGACGCTGATATTAAAGAAGTCAGCAATGGGCTCTAAAGAAGAACGGTGTGGATTTGCTGTTGCTCCAGTTAAGATGCGAGAGATGGTAGGTTGAGGCAGATTGAGTTGCCGTGCGAGCTCAGTTGCGCGCAATCGACGCTTGAAAAGTAAGCGAGTCAAGATTTCGCTAATAGGTAAAGTGGTGGCAGTTGTCATTGCATCAATCATAATATTATTTTAGGAATTAATAGAGAACAATTTGGGAGGCATTCTTCCATAAATAAATAAAAAATGCAAAACATTTGGTTTAGCATTTAGCTAAAAGAACGATGAAGATCAACAACCTTGGTTATAGAAGGGCCTTTGATTTGGCTAGAGGATTTATATATAGGATTAAACTCTATTCTGTTCCTAGCTTTAGCTTTGAGGGTCAGCATACATTCTTTTTCTCTTGCAACAAGGTTTTGGACGTAAGTAAAACCAATCATATAGGCATCCTCATGCGTCAGCTGCTGCAGTAGTGTTTTGTCCAAGGCGAAGTGTTTCGCAGTTAAGGTAATGATTTTATCTGAACCTTGTTTCTGTATTTTAAATCAAGTTTCATTGGAATGTTTGTCAAATTCCTGAGCTATGATGCTGTATTGAGGAGATACACTCATGCCATAGCTTGGGTGTGTTGGGATAATTTATCCTGCTTTTTAAATAACATAGTTAGGTATTTTAGTAGAATAACTCTCATAATGTACTCCTTGGGTTAAAATACTTCTTTGTCAGCATAAAGCCTTGAATCTAATTATGAGGGCGGAAAGGAGAGGAAAGAATCCGTAAAATTTACTTAAAGCAGTTTTGGTAGAGATGCTGGACAGTTGAAGGTAAACAACTGCAACCACTTGATTTAATTGTGTTATTAAATATTTTTTAAATTATGCTTGTTTTCTTTTCAAATTACCTGTATCTTGCCCCCTCTCTTGAGGTTAGCGACTTGATTTGATCCAGATTTAGCCCGCAATAATGGCCCTGATTTTTAATCAAAACGACAGAAAAAAATAAGTTAAAAAAATTTTAAAAACTTGTTGACATTCTCCAGTAACTCGCTAAAATGACCCTCCCTTGTGATGAACGAGGCAAGAAAAACCAACTCAAATTTAGGGTTGGCAAACGCTCTTTAAAAATAGATACAGCCAAAAAAGCAATTTGTGTGGGTACTCATGTCGATATGTTGATTAAAACAAACAATCGATGTGAG
>DASZWJ010000003.1 GCA_035546635.1 Gammaproteobacteria bacterium | reverse complement strand
TGTCGCCCACAACCTTACCCACACTTCGCCCACAGATAATATTGATAATATTACTATAAAATTTTTACTTATTTGGGTTAGGTGATTTCTGAGTCAACGTTGGAGCCTCCTAAAGTTAGGTAAAATGATGAGGCAACGCGAATTTGAGGAGCTGCAAACTAAAACAACTAAGATAGGAAATGTTTTAAAACTGACATAAGGTTTCAACAATTTTTTCAGGTATTTTACCCTGGTCGCAAACTGATATAAAACATAAAGCCATTCAGAATGAAGTAAGCCGGAATTAAGCACGAGGATGGATGAAAGGGTTATCAACCAATTTTATATTGGGTACTATAACATTTAACAAAGGATTCAATATAATCAATCGCCAATTGAGTAGGGCTATCATTACCTAATTCTTCCAATAACTGAATTGCAAGATAGTTATTATATTGTGATTTTGACATTTTACTTGGTCTTGGAGCATTTTTAACTGCTATTGGATAATATCCTACCAAAGTTTTATGCGGATAAAATATACTTAACTTTTCAATATCATCGGAGATTGATTTCAATTTCCCTTTGGTGGGCAATAATGAGAATAAAGTTTTATACTCACTTTCTAAATAATCAGTGTCTCTTATAATGGCAGCTTGCATAGGTATTCTCCTAACATTATTTTTAGATTCTTAAATTCAGTTTCTTAAGCTGCCGCTTTAAGAATAACTTTATGCAATTGCGCACGATCTTTGGCTTTGATAATAGATTCGACCACATCAATTTCTGTCTGCGAAGGAAATTTATTTCCCATATTTTCCAGAAACCTGATGGCTAAGCAAGTAAAGTAAAGTGATTTGCTCATATCTTCAGGTTTTGACTCATATTCAGCTATCTCATCATAAAACTTTTTAACTAAACCGCTTAAAACTAAGCGATGTGGGTTTTTAGATATTTTTACATTTCTCATAGCTTTACACATCCTAAAAGATTAACACAAGCTTAATTAACTAAGTATTATTCTACATTTTTGCAATATGCTTGTAAAGTACTTTATAATTTACTTTTAAAATACTAGAACAATACTGGAAAAATTCAAACATATGATGCATAAAGCTGACAGAAATCCAACTATAAATAAATATCTTTTAAAATCATATAGTTAATACTATGTGAGGGGTGGATTTTTTGCTTTTAAATAGATTTAACACCCTAATATTCGGCGAATATGGAATGGGGTTTATCAAAATGTTCCTTTTGAAAATCCCCCGTTTCTTAAGCTAATCTTGATATTATTGCCATATATTTTATTGTAATTTACTTGTAAAGTCTTATTTAACTTATTAATAAATTCAAAGATAACCTTATCAGTTTGGCAAGAAAATGATAAAATAGTTTAAATATCCATTGGAAATCCTTGTAAAATATATAGTAAGTTCAAGCTAATTTTTGCTAGAAATCCCACAGAGCTCTTATCTGTAGGTAAAATTTCTGTTCGCTAAGATTCGGGCATACCCATATTTTACATTTAAGCAATGGCTCAGGAGAGACAAAAGGTTCGAGGCATAGAAATCTTTGGTGAACATGCCAGACAGAGTTAAAAAAATAATGTGAGAAGGTTGCGCAGCTATTATCTACAAACCGGAGAAGAAAGATCGTGCGTGAAATACTAGATAAAATTGATGACATGAAACGTGAGGCTCATAAACATCCCCTATTTTCTTTTATTGAATCGGATATGATTCCTGAGAACAGAAAATTACATTTTATACCGAGCATGGCTTATTTTATTATGTCTTTTAGAGATTTAAATAAATGGATTTTTCCCTTTGAAGAACCAAAAAACTTATTTGAAAAAATCATTAATAGAGCTGCTTTAGAAGATCAAACACATTCCCGTCTTTTTCTGGAAGATTGGAGAAAATTACGCTTAGACGATCATCTTGCATGGAAAGCTAGCGACATGATTTATTGGCTTTTTCTTAGCCCAGAAATGGAGTGTTTTCGCCAATATGGAATCGATTTTATGAAACTATGTGTCGATGATGGCGACAACGCTGATGTACGCTTTGCTCACTGTGAAGTAACAGAAACATACGGCAATGTATTCTTTTCCCGAATTGCTCCTATCGCAGAGATCATTGCCAAAAATAATAATATGACATTAAGGTATTTTGGCAAATTTCACTTAGCCCTAGAAAATGGTCATGTTGTTGAATCCGAAGGAGTATTCGAAAACAAACAACTGACTGATGATGAAAGACAACTGGCAAACACTTTATGCAAGAAAACTGGGGCTATTTTTGATGGAATGCGCGATGCTTGGCTTAATTACGCAAAGAAGTATGTCGCCTCTAACACTGCACCTATCACCCCGGATTTCGATAGACAGCATGACTTTTCTCCTAGATCTTCCCGCATAAATACATGTTCCATATCTCAAGAAATTATTCAACAAGCAGTTACTGAACACCTACAAAAAACAAAAAATCATGAATTTTTCAAATGGCTGCATAAAAGTGATATCGATAGTCTTCAAAAAATACAAAGTTTTATTCCTTTATGGATTTTCTCAATTATGGAATATAGAGATTTAAACAAGTATGTTTTTAACTATCAGTCACCCAATAATAATGAAGAAATTCTGCTTAATAAGTATGTCTCTATATCATCACAAAGTAGTGCATTATTTCTAGAAGATTGGAAATCCTTAAATCTTGATGACGTCTTAAGATGGACGGCTAGCGATACCCTTGAGTTTATTTTTCTTCACCCCGCTATGGATTTTCATAGAAAAACACACATTGCCTTTTGTCTGGAAGGGTTAAGGCATACAAATCCGAATATCCGTTTTTGGTTTATGAATATTATTGAATTGGCTAACGATCTATTTTCAGATGGACTAAGTAGCGTAGTGAGGAAAGCAGAACAAGAAAATTCAGTTATCTTGGACTATCTTGCCGGAAGGCATTATTTTAAAAACACTGAAAATGAGAAAACCTGCATTGAGCAGTATTTTTACAATAAAAACTTGAATGATGCTCAAATACCAGTGATTCTGAAGTTTATTGAATCATTTTTTAATGCCCTTAATGAAAGTCTTAATCTGTTTTTATATTTTGGACGAGATAATCTCTTTGCAATTCGATATAATCTTTAAGGGAACTAATATATTCGAAGAATATATTTCATAATTATTATTTTGGAGGTTTTATGGAAGTTACTGCCGGCAGATCATGGCATTTAGCACAAGATGAGTCAGAAACAGAAGTCACCAATTTTGAATTACAATTATGGCGAGTTTTTTATGGTTTTGTGCGCTGGCAAGAAGAGTGCGAAAAAAGTACCAATGACACAAATCTGACTGGACATGAATTAGCAGTACTACATGTAGTGCGAATGAAAGACAAACCCAAAACCATCTCTGATATAGGGCGAATATTGAATAGAAATGATATGTTTAATATCAATTATAGTCTGCGCAAGCTAATGCAAAAAGGTTTAGTAAAAAAAAGCAGATCAGGCAAAGGCGTCAAAGCATTTTTTTATGAGATCACAGCAAAAGGTATAGAGGACACTGATGCATGGTCTAAGATGCGCCGCGATGTATTAATCAGCGCTTTTATGAAAGACAAAACTATACCATTGAAAGAAATGGCAAATAACTTAATGAAGATAAAATCAATCTATGATGAAGCAGATAGCATAGTAGCGTATACCAGTCTAGAAAAAACAGATGAAAACGAAATACCTAAAAAAATTAAGAAAAAATAGTTAAAAAACTTCTAATCAAAAGTGAGATACCCGTGGAAAGAAAGATAGCCATTATAGGAGCCGGACAGTCTGGCTTACAACTCGCCATCGGATTGGCAAAAAATAACTTTTCTGTGTCTTTATTTTCAAATAAAACTGCGGAACAGATATTGCAAGGCAATATTCTATCGAGTCAATGCATGTTTGGTTCTGCTTTGGCTTTTGAGAAAGCCCTGCAACTGAACTTCTGGGATACGCTAGCACCAAAGAATCAAGCCTTTACTTTCTCAAAAATCGACGCAAAGACTTCAGAAAGAATGATTTATTGGCAAGGCGTAACCGATCAACCCCATCAGTCTGTAGACCAACGCCTAAAATTTTCCCAATGGATGAACTATTTTGAAGAAATTGGCGGTAATCTTTACATTCAAGAGCTGGGCTTAGACAACATAAATCAGATTGCAGCAGAACATGAACTCACTATTATCGCCAGTGGCAAAGGCAGTATCAGCCAGCTTTTTTCTAAAGATAGTTCCCGATGTCACTTTGATGAACCACAAAGGGTTTTATGTTGCCTTTATATGCATAAGACCAAACCAGCTGAAGGACTACCTGGGGTCAGGGCAAATCTAATCCCAGGCATAGGTGAATGCTTCGCCTTCCCCGGCCTGACTATGACTGGACCCTGCGAGATGGTTTTATTTGAGGGAGTCCCAGGAGGAGCATTTGATTGTTGGAAAAAAACACAAAGTGTTACAGAAAAGTTGGAGGTTGCTAAAAAGCTGCTTAAAAAGTTTATCCCATGGGAATATGAGCGCTACATCCATGCAGAACCCACAGATGAACAGGCTAGCTTAACAGGTGAATATACTCCCATAATCAGACAGCCGTTTTTTAAATTGGCTGATGGAAAATATGTATTGGGCATGGGTGATACCCTGGTATTAAATGATCCCATTGCCGGTCAAGGCGCAAACAATGCCAGCAAGGCTGCTCATGTCTATATGGAAAATATCATTAAACGTGGTCACTTACCTTTTGATAACATCTGGATGCACAAAACTTTTGAAGATTATTGGGAAAGATATGGTAGATGGTCTACGCAATGGAGCACAATGTTACTTTTGCCGCCACCACCTCACGTTGTTTCATTGCTCAATGCTGCAAGCCAATCACAAACTGTTGCTAATTTATTAGCTAATAGTTTTGATAATCCAGCCACTTTATTTCCTTGGATTACAGACAATAATTGTACATCATCAAAAATTAAATCTATACTCGAATTGGGGCTCAGCTCCTAAACGACGGTGGATATTAACAGAAAGGCGAGTAGCAGATATTTTATTTTTTCCATCCACTTAACTCGATAAAATTCAGCTCTCCAACGATTACCAATAATCCCTATTCGATCAAATAAAATTTCCCTTGTTGTAAAAAATTTAGAATTGCTGTTCTTGCTTTAGGATGATTCATGATAAAGGTATGTGCCGAATTAACCATAAGAAAATCGCTTTGCTGAACCAGGTGAGTTACCGCTGGTGGTGCTTTGATATCAAATCTGCCGGCTATCGTGCCTATTTTTATTTGATCGGGTACGGGGACTTGATGGACATAGGCATCAGGATTGCAACTTAGTTCAGCTAGCGGTTTTATCCAAAGAGACAGAAAAGGCGCAATAGCTAAAGCTAATTTTGCAAATAAAGATCCTTTATTGGGCGGAGCTAGCATGATTAAAGAATTGCATCGGTCTAGATTTTGTTGAGAGAGTTGGCTTAAGGCTTTTCTGGCTATAATTCCGCCTAAGCTGTGCGTGATGAAATTTAAATTTTTATTGGGATGGGTTAATAATAAATTTGCAATATAGTTGTTTAAATGTGCTCCATGTTCCTCAATTGTAAATTGAGTGGACGGATAATTATAGTTATAAGTTTCATAGCCATTTTTATTTAAATATTTTTCTAAAAAGCGCATGCTTCGATGCGTGCGCATTAGACCATGCATTAATATAATTATTTCATTTTTTGGCTCATGATAAGGCATGAAAGTTATATCCCATTATTAATGAAAAAATGTCTCTACAAGCTACCAATATTTACTAAATAAAAATCCGCAATTTTCTTACATATATTTAAATTGGGCTATGGTTTAATGATTCGGATTAATTTTATTAATCAGTTTTTATTTATGCAATGGAATGCATATAACAATCAAGGAGATACCCAATGTCCAATCATTATTTTGATTTTGATTCAGAAAAAGTTATCAGCCTACGCTTACAGGATTATGACCAATATCCTGACACCAGTGCCGGTAAAGTTAGAACCTCCTCCAACAGAAGTCGCTATCGCACAGCAACTGGAAGCGACGATTACACTCGAAGCAATAACTCCAGAAAAAATAAACTAAATAATCCTGAAAGAGCTGCAAAGACCCGTAGCAGATAAAAAATTCTGAAATAACTATTGAGAGAAAACACAGTGGGCTGAAATATTGCCCTTTTTTCTCTCTAGTTATTTCTATATTTTTCATTCGCTTACAGCTCTTTCTTGTGAAATCAAATTAACTTTATGTGTCGTATGAATCAGATGTGTAATGTATTTTTGATTTCATTTTTTATGAGTTTCAACTCCTCATAAATCTTTTTTGTAACGACCCATTTGTAGTCCTCGACATGGAAGGAAGACCTAGGAGAAACCCGCCCCCATGCTACAGACAACAAAGCGTCCAGTTACTTTTTTTTAATAATTCCATTGCAATTTTTGTAAATACTGTGTTATTATAAAATCTGATAATCAGGATGATTATCCTTCAAAACTTTCAAATATTTAAGGAGAAATATTATGAGTTACCAAAATTATGGCAATAACCAAAACCAAAATCCTCAACAAAGAAACGAAAAAGACGCTAACGTTAATCAAAAACAGTCTCAGTTTGACCCTAAAAAATCAAGCAACAAATCCGGCAACAACCAAGGCAACTCCAACTCCCGTAATCAAAAGGACAATGGAAGAGCTAACCGAGGTTAAGATATAACGGTTAATTTTACATTACCCTGAGTTTGTATGAGACTTAAACTTTTCTTGTACAAATTCAGGGTTTTTTTTGCAAATTGTGAACTGATTCTCTTGTTTACATTTTTTTTGGATTGTAACAGATAATGAGTAACAACTGCGATGCTGTTACATAATTGTTGTCATTCCCGCGCTGGCGGGAATCTATTTCTTTTCTGACACAGAACTAAAATCAGGATAGATTCCCGCCTACGCGGAAATGACAGTATTTTTGTAGGAGTGAGAAATTACTAAGAACGGATATCGCAAAGTAGATTAGGTTTTATCAGCTCCCTAACCTACCTTGCCTATCTGAGTGCACACTAAAATTACCTATTCCTAAAATTTTTCATGTGCACATAACTATCCATATTTTCTAGCCATAACTGCGCTAGCCAATGTCCACCTTGTGCTGCTTCATGAAAATATGACATCGCATCTGGATAGTTTTTTTGTTGTAAACAGGTATATCCCAAAGTATATAGTTGATTAATGTTCATTAGTTAAATCCTTTTGACAAATAAACAATTTTTAAAAGAGCCTCATCTTAATCAGATGGATATGGCCACTATTCACAAACATAAGTTAAACTGACAACAATACCATACAGGATGCTCTATAGCCTATAATCACTTGTAAAGTGTTAGCCTGAATGGTGTATTGCTTATCAGAATGGTTGTAAATGGTATTTGCGTGAGAAAAATGCAAGAATCGAATTTTAAAAAAATATTTCCAAGAATCCGAACTTCACTATTTGGATAGACTGAGGTAACTTAGTAACACCGCTGTTATATAGCTTTTCTAAGACAAATCTCATGCCGCAACTATTTAAATTATTTTCATCCTTGGCCCCCCATCCCTGGAGAGCAAATCTGTATTAACAGATTTTCCTTAAAACCATGTTACCTGATTATTAAAGCATATCAGTCGATAATAAAATGTAAGCTATTGGCCTGATTTTAAAATTTTTATATCCTAATGGAGTATCAACAAGATGTTTATAAATATTATTTAAAATAATCGCGTCATACGCGCAAAAAAGATATTTTTATAATCTCGAATCACAGCTTCCCACACTGCTATAACTCATGAGGTTTAAGATGGTTTTTTCAAAACAGGATCGAGCGAATACATTAAGTGGTTTATTGTTTGTTGCTTTGTTTGCTTTGTCGAGTTTATATCTGGCAGAAATATCCTTTATAGCCAATGCCGGAATTAGTTCGCTGGTATTGGCGATCGTCCTTGGCATTATTTATAGTAATACCCTGCGTCACCGGCTACCCGATGAGTGGGTGCCTGGTGTACATTTTTCTGCAAAGCAATTATTGCGCTTAGCTATTATCCTGTATGGTTTCCGAGTGAGTTTTCAACAAATCGCTTCAATTGGTATTGAAGGGATAGTTATCGATATTTTTGTCGTTGTGTCTACTTTGTTACTGGGCTACGTGGTGGGAGTGAAGCTGTTTAAATTAGATCGTCATCTAGCACTTTTAATCAGCGCAGGTTCTGCTATTTGCGGTGCTGCTGCGGTGTTAGCTGTAGAAGATGTCTTAAAAAGTGATGCGTATAAGGCAGCGGTTGCAGTAGGAACTGTGGTGTTATTTGGCACAACGGCTATGTTTGTGTATCCCTTATTACAACATGCTGGATGGCTGAACTTTACACCTATTCAGTATGGCATATTCGCAGGTGCCAGTGTGCATGAAGTAGCCCAAGCGCTGGTAGCAGGCACTAATGTTAGCATTGAATCAGGCAATGTGGCGGTTGTTGTTAAAATGTGCCGTGTATTGTTATTAGTTCCAGTTTTACTTTTTCTTTCATTCAATGAAAATCGCATCAATGCCGGCACTTCCCAAAAAAGTACGAAATTAACTATTCCCTGGTTCGCAATCCTTTTTATCGTTATGATTGGCTTTAACTCTTTGCAGTTATTGCCTGCGCATATGGTAACGTTAATCAATCAATTTGATGTTTTTTTACTGACGATGGCCATGGCTGCAATAGGCATGGAAACTAATTTAAATAAGATTAAAAAGGTAGGATTAAAACCGCTTTATTTGGCTGTTTTATTGTTTGCTTGGTTAACGCTGACAGTTTATTTAGCTGTGAGGTTTTTTTAACAAATCATGAGGAATCCATTCATGGAAATTACTTACGCCGATGTCAAAACGAAAGCTAAAAATTTGCGCTTTAAGAATCAGGCCTTTATTAATGGTCATTATGTTGCTTCGGCCTCGGGCAACACCTTTGACTGTATTAATCCGGCTACCGGACAGGTACTCACCCACGTTGCTGCCTGTGACCGTGAGGATGTGGATAAAGCCGTGTTAGCAGCGCGCCATGCTTTTGATAAAGGGGTTTGGTCACAAACAGCACCGGAAAAACGCAAACAAATATTACTGGCTTTTGCAGATAGCATAGAAAAGCATCAATTGGAATTAGCTTTACTTGAAACTTTAGATATGGGCAAACCCATCAGCGATAGCTTAAATGATGTGACTTATGCCGTGAAATCATTACGCTGGAATGCAGAAATCATTGATAAAATTTACGACCAAATTGCACCGACTGATCCTAACGTCCTCGCGTTGATTACGCGTGAACCCATAGGCGTCGTTGGTGCAGTCACCCCTTGGAATTTTCCATTATATTTAGCCTGCGCTAAAATCGGCCCCGCCTTAGTAACGGGTAATTCTGTCATTATTAAACCCGCTGAACAATCTCCGCTCACTACGATTTTCATTGCAGAGTTGGCAGCAAACGCCGGAGTACCTGAAGGGGTGCTTAATGTGATTCCAGGTTTTGGAGAAACTGCAGGTCAGGCGATGGGTTTGCACGCCGGCATTGATGCCATCAGCTTCACGGGTTCCACCGAAGTCGGTAAATTATTTTTAAAATACAGTGCTGATTCGAATATGAAGCGTGTTTCATTGGAATGCGGCGGCAAGTCACCCAATATTGTATTGACGGATTGTGAAAATTTAGATCAAGTCGCAAAACAATCCGCAGCGGGTGCTTTTTTTAATCAAGGCGAAGTCTGTTGCGCCCCCACACGTTTATTGGTAGCGGATTCTATTCGTGATGAATTAGTGACTAAATTAGTTAATTTCAGCAAAGAATTTCAGCCTGGAGATCCGCTAGATCCTAAAACCGTTATGGGCGCCATTGTCGATCAAACCCAATTGCAGCGCGTATTAAAATATATTCAGACCGGAAAGACTGAAGGTGCGACATTAGTGACAGGCGGCAATCAAGTCAGGCAGGATACGGGTGGTTGTTTTGTTGAACCGACTATTTTTTCTAAGGTGCACAATGCGATGACTATTGCACGAGAAGAAATTTTTGGACCGGTGTTATCAGTACTATCTTTTAAAGATGAAGCTGAAGCTATCAAGATCGCGAATGATACGCATTATGGTTTGGCGGCTTCTCTTTGGACTAATGATATTAATAAGGCGCACAGAATAGCTAAAGCGTTACGCGCTGGCGTAGTTTCTGTGAACTGTATTAATTCAGGGGATGTCACGACACCCTTTGGTGGCTATAAACAGTCGGGGATTGGTCGTGAGTCTTCGTTTTATGGATTGGAGCATTATTTGGAAATTAAGACTACGTGGATACAATTATCATAGGTTGTGATTTTTCTTGTGATTCCACTGCATTCGAAAGGGTAAGGCATAAGCAAGAATGGACATAATTATCATTATTACCCCGATAAATTGTATAATGTCAATTTTCTCTCCTAATGTTAACCAAGCAATAGCAATGGTTGCAATTGGCATGAATGCGGTGGAAAGTGCTGCCATAACTGCATCTACTTTTGCAGAGCCGATATACCAGAAAACATAAAATAATCCTGAAGCAATACCCACTACAATTAAAATCAGCCAATCGAAAACCGGTAAATTTAACAGTTTCCAGTTGAGATAGTAGCCTAAAATAGGCAAAAGAATCACTGCGTTAATCAGGTTGATGACTGAAGACATCAAGAATATTGGCAAGCGACTGGGATGAAGTTTAGTTAAAATATAGTAGCTAGCTTCTGGAAGCAATGAGAGAAAAACTAGCAAATTTCCTAACATGGAATAATTTGCAGTATGACCTGAGATATGTGCTGCATTGATGACTACAAGACCTACAGTTGCAAATCCCACGCACACCATCTTTTTTATGGTAAATCGATCTTTAAGCACAATGCAGGACATAATAACAATAATAGCAGGTAAAGCGCTGGTGATAACTCCTGCGATGTTAGCGTCGGTATATTGCAAACCCATTACCATTAAAACGTTGAAGAAAACACCTGCAGTTAAGGCTTGGGCGATGAGAAAACACCAATCTTTTTTACTAAGTTGTTTTAAATAAACTAAGGCATTTTGTTTGCCATCAGGCGTCAGCCAGTGTAATGGTAATAATAACACTGCAGCTACCAAAAAACGTACGGCTAATAAAAATAACACCGGCATTGAGGTAATTAAATATTTGGAGCCGACAATGTTGATACCTACCATCATGGGCGCGAGTATCAAAAATAGATAGGCAATGGACATGTTAGAGTTTTTTTTCTGGCGCATAGAGTGCCCCTTACAAGAAGGTACCTAACACACCGCCTTTTTTAAAGGGTGTGAGTAGTTTGCTTTTTGAAACTATATATCACCTTGTACATTTCATTATATCCCTTGTCGCGTAAATGCTGACTGAGTTCTTCGCTGGGTTTGTAAATACGCTCTTGTTCCTTGATTTTAAAATGCGTTCCATATAATTGTGTTATTTCAAGATATGATACTGAATAAGGTGGACCCTCTACTCTATCCGAAGAATCATAGACTATTAACAGCATCTGACTATCCTGCGTCATCAATTTTGTTAGCTGTAGTGCATAGCGCAAGCGCAAAGTCTCAGGTAAAGCAACCAATGCTGCTCTATCATAAACTGCAGTTATTGCAGGCAACATATTTTCCGGCAAAGTAAAAAAATCACCACAAAATAATTCAATCTGGTTATTATAATAGCGCGTAAAACCACAAATCTCTTGTTTATTAAATGCTAGATCGTTTTCAATAAAAAAAGATTCACAGGCCAGTTGACTCAATTCTACACCAATCACCTGCAACCCTTGCTCTGCAAGGTACAACAAATCTTGAGACTTACCACATAATGGCACGAGGACAGGAGCACCGGGTAATATACCTAATCTTGGCCAATATTTTTCCAGTAAAGAATTGACGCTATTCAGGTGGAAAGGGAGATGATTTTGTTCCCAATGTTCAAGCCAATTGTAGTTCATGTAAATTCCTCTTTATTTATAATTTTTTTATACTGATCGACTCTGAAACTAGAGCACTTCTTCATGGTCTCTATTTATATCATTAGTTAGAATATTTTTTTCTGAAGCCATACTTTCATTTTCAAGCAAATTAATCGCCCATTTAAACGGTGCCGAATCAACATAGGGTTTCCCAGTAAAAGGACTATCCAGAGAAAAAACTAGATAGAAACATAATCCTACAATTAAAGACAGCATCGATAATAATAATGTCCACATTTCAGGTTCTTTAATAACAAACAAACCATGAAATCCAAATAATACAAATGCACCAAAAATGAGTAATGGCCACAATGCCTTGGCGCTATTTCCCTTAGCTATCAGAATACGTGTGCGCCGCGCATCTAACCAATTATTCAGTAAACTTAAGATTTGTCCATAGATGACTATATCCACGTTGCTCACCGGCTTCATAGACAATACGTGATGAATGATCGAAGTAGAGGCGCTGCGACTGATTTCTTGTGGGATGGCTAGCCCACTGCCCATCCGTCCTAGTAACTGCCATTCTTGTTCAACGACCAGTTTTAAATAGGACAACACGGCATGACGGATGTTCTGTGATTTTTCCAAAGCCGAATATTCGATCATGTGTACTAAGTCAGAAATGGTATTGGCTTCAGTTTGTACAGAAAGTATAGCCTTGCTGAAGTTTTGCCAAACCCCTGATACTGCAAATGCGAGTAATACCGCATAGAGGGTGCCTAATACCTGATAAACTGCTGTAATCACATCTATGTTCTTAATTAATATTGGTATTTCAAAAATGCGATTGATGAAAGCTGCTATAAAAAAAGCCATTACCACGGTCATACCGAGTATGGAGATTAACTGCATACTTGCGGATAAAGAGAGTAAAAATTTTCGCATGATTACATCCTTGTTTTCAATGTTAAAATGTTAAGCAATCGCTCACCGCGTCGGGGGTAGTGGCTAGTGATTCTACCTCATTTTTCAGGGCTCGAACATTTCATTATGTAGCATGCTCCCCATCTTTTTAATTCTATCAGTACAGGCTTTAAGGTCATGCCAATATCTGTGAGCGAGTACTCCACTCTGGGAGGCACTTCGGCATAAACTTTACGCTGGATAATTCGATCTTCTTCCAGTTCACGTAGCTGATTGGTCAGCATGCGCTGGGTGACCTTGGGAATCAAGCGCCGTAATTCACCAAAGCGTTTAGTTCCTTCATAAAGGCTGTATAAAATCAGTATCTTCCACTTACCGGTGAGGATTTTTAAGGTTGCATTGATATTTTGATCTTCAGGCATGACGGACATCTTTAACTCCAATAGTATACAAAGGATCACTATAGCACATTTTAATGCGTACTTGATTAAAAATTATACTATATTTAAAATTGTTCTCAACAATCACGCGGAAGTTTTTTAATATGCTAAATACTTATCCTCACAAATGGCCGGCCTTTATCGGGATCGCTTTGCTTTCTTTTGGTTGCTATCTAGACTATACCGTCGTCAATGTTGCACTACCCACAATACAAAAAGAATTACAGACTGATCTTTCACAACTGCAATGGGTGATGAACATTTATTTTTTGGCGCTTTGTGTATTAGCGGCGATCATGGGGCGGTGTGGTGATTTATATGGGCGACGACGGGTGTTTTATCTGGGTGTGGTTATATTTGCGCTATCTTCGCTATTGGCTGGCTTTGCACCCAACATTCACTGGCTTATTTTAGGACGTCTGTTACAGGGAGCCGGTGCGGCTATTGTGTTTCCTTTAGGACCTTCATTACTCCCTGAAGCTTTCCCACCGAATCAACGTGATAAAGCCATAGGCTGGCTCGGCAGTTTAGGCGGGATAGCATTGGCTTTAGGTCCTGTCATCGGCGGCTTAATTGTAACTTATTGGGGCTGGCGCTGGATATTTTTTATTAATATTCCCATTATTATCCTTGGGTTTTTGTTTGCGAAATCTTCAATAAAAGAATCCAGAGCCGCAAGCAAACAAGCTTTAGATTATAAGGGCATGCTGCTTTTAGCCATCATGATGGGAGGAGTCGTGCTGGGTTTGCTGCACAGCGCGTCGGCTGGATGGATTAATACAATAACCTGGTTGTATCTGGTCATTGGCGTTTTAGCGGGTGTGGTCTTAGTTAAAGTAGAGCAGCGTATCGAAAATCCATTAATTGATTTTAGTGATTTTAAAAATTTAATTTTTTATTCGGGTGCGGTGTTATCTATCTTGCCCGGAATGTTAAGTGCCTCGGCTTTATTTTTTGATCCCTTATATCTACAAATTATCCGCGGGGAAACCGTACAAACCTCAGGGATAGTTTTATTTGCCATTCCTATTGCTGTATTAGTTATTGCATTGTTTGTAGGCTGGCTAATCGAAAAACTAGGTATTATCAATACCATCGTATTAGGGCTAGCATTAGGCGCAGCCGCCTGTTTGTTGCAAGCTTTTTTTTCTGAGGCCATTCCTTTATGGTATATCATTATCGCGTTCTTGTGCTTAGGGAGTCTCTGGGCGATGGGCAATACCGTGCCTCTGATCGCAGCACAAGGTGTGGTGAATCCTGAGCGTAAAAGCGTCGCTACAGGCACTATGATTACTATGTTTAATGTTGGCGGATCGCTAGGATTAGCTTTGGCAGTAATGATTTATCATTTAAGCGCTATGCACAGACTCACACAACAAGCACATAATTTCAGCTACACTGAGATGGCAAAATTACAACAATGGGTTATTAATCCAGGGCATTTATTGCAGGAAACTCAGCATGAACTGCATCAGGTTTTTAATGCGGTATTTATCCACGGTTTTACCATGGTAATGCTCTTTTTGTTTGCTCTGTCCTTAGTATTGATTCTTAGTATCCTCGGTTGGCGGTTCGTGCTAGGCAAAAAAACGTGATAAATCATGCGTTATTGTTTGACAAATACTGGGTATCATAGGATTATTATTGTAAAAAAATACTTATACCTGATAAAGTTATAAATAAAACTCTAAATTGCCTGGTTAAAAAAAGCGCAACATCGTTTTTTTAGAAAAATAATAAACAATCAAGGCTCAATTATGTTTCAGCGTGTTCCTTTTTCCAAGTTACCCGAAGATGAATCTCCGCTACCGCCACTATTTCCACAATTATTCACACCTCCTAACAATACCATCAGCCTGTCTCGTGAGTCGACAGAACCTAAAGGCTATCATGCATTAGCAACCCTATTTTGCCTTTCCAACGGCACACTCAAATCGGACCTCAGCAGTGCAATTGTTGCAGTTTCAGGGACGCGATTGACATCATTAGCACTGAGAAATAAATCTGCTCAACGACGCTTGTTAAATCTTTTAGGCGAAGTTTTCAGTAAAGAAATTGACCGAAACATTTCATTAAGTAAAGTGCGACTTATCTTAACGAATGCAACAGGTTTTGATTTCGATAAATTGTCGAAAGTTATAAATGACACCATTGAAACCAACTCATCGTTGAAGCACAAAAATAAACATAATTTTTTGCGCAATGCCGTAGTTTTGCTCGGCATTATTAGGTTATATTCAGAAACTTGGCCGCAATTTCAACTCTATTATGGGATAGAATTTTCAAAGCTCTGCTTGCATTTAAGAAGACATTACAACTCCGAGAATTCACCTCAAGAATTACAAAATCAATCTAGAAAAAGGAAGAAAGCCCCGCCCGCCCAAAATGACAAAAAAGCTAGACAATCTGTTGGGACACCAACTCCGAACACCCAGCCATTTTCTAATGATAAAGATACCTTGGCTAGAGAAAATTTCAATCAAAAATTATTAGTTATGTCTGCAGAAATGATCAAAAATCTCCCCTGTTCTTCTACTTCTCATTTATCAGCCATGACAAGTCTGTTCTATCCTATCCCATTACCACCTACACATTTAGATTGCTCACTAAATCTATATCCAATTTCATTTGTATCTCCGCAAAATCTAACTCCACTTTCATCATCAACATCATCACATAGTTCTATGCTACACAAAATTTCAGATATACATCCGCAAACTTATGCTTATTCTACAAGCCAAAGTTTTTTTTATGAAAATAAGCATAAAACCGCCTTAACAAATACCAAAGCTAAAGCCCTTGAGCAAAACTCCCAAGAAACATTAATTTTATCCAATGATTCCACACTATCGGTCGGATGATAGATATGTTTAGGTTTGTAGATATTTTTTCAATAAATCAATAAATAATTGCAATTTTAGTGGTTTAAACTCTCTCTCTGGATAAAAAGCATAAAGCGGGCTGCGGGGCAAATGGTGATCGGGCAGACAATGAACTAATTTTTTTTTGGCAATAGTTGATTTGACCATAAATTCCGGTAGTACTGCCATACAACAGCCAGACATGACCATTTGCATTATGAAATCCAGATTATTACTTTGGATACAACCATCAACGGTCACATTAATTTTTTCTTTTTTATACATAAATTGGTATTGCTTTATCGAAGTCTGATTACTAAACACGGCAAAGTTATGCTGAGGTAGTTGTGTAGGATGTTTAATTAGCCCATGTTTTTTTAAATAGGCGGGGCTGGCGCAAAGGATGTTAGAAAGCTTGGTAAGTTCCTGCACAATCAAATTTGAGTCTTCAAGCACTGTTGTTCTTAACGCAATATCAAATCCTTGTTGAATCACATCGACGATTTGGCTTTCCAATACGACATTTAATTTGACCTCAGGATAAAGCTTTGTATATTCAATTAAGGGTGTAGTTAATAAATGCAGCACTAAGGCGGGAGGCGCTGAAATCTTCATCGTGCCCATAGGTTGCTGGCGTAAATTGGCCATTGCATCGTAGCCTTGCTGTGCCAATTCAAAGAGTTTTTTGCAATGTTGAAAAAAAACTTCGCCCGCCTCTGTGAGCGACACCTGACGCGTACTACGATTTAGCAATCGGGTTTTCAGATCTGTCTCTAGATGGGTGATTTGTTTACTGACAAAGGATTTGGATACACCTAATTTTTCGGCAGTCTGCGAAAAGTTTTTATATTGGACTACATGGTAAAAAATTAGCATTTCATTTACCAGCATGAGGTATTCCTTCAAAACTTAGATATCAAAATCTAATTATAGTCCTTTTTAGTTTCCCAATGGAAACAATGTTTATCCAATTAAAGCATTATCAGACACAATTTTACATGTTAATATGGCAAAAATAATTAGAAGTGAGAAATTCCTATGCAAATTCAAGAACATAATAGCAAGCGCTGGTGGGCATTGGCTGGAATGAGCCTGTCGAGCTTCCTTGGCTGCATCGATTTTACTATCGTCAATACTGGATTGCCTAATATTCAAGCGGATTTAAGCGCAACTGTCACACAATTGCAGTGGATTATTAACATCTTTCTTGTGGCGCTTGCAGCGCTCATGGTTATCATGGGGCGCCTCTCCGATCTTTACGGCCGGCGTCGCGCCTTGTATATAGGTATGCTGGTATTTGGTTTAGCCTCTTTAGGAGCAGGTTTGTCTCCCAATATTCATTGGTTAATTTTTTTCCGCTTTGCTCAGGCTATAGGGGTTGCGATTTTATATACCGTGCCTGTCGCCATTATTTCCAGCATGTTTCCAATAAACGAACGCGCTAAAGCAACGGGTATTTTATTTGGCGTTAACGGATTTGGTCTGGCCATAGGGCCTGTGGTGGGTGGTTTTATCATCAGCGCCTTGAGCTGGCGTTGGATATTTTTTGTTAATCTTCCCATTGTTATTATCAGCTTTCTGATGTGCGTGCGCACAGTCATCGAATCAAAAAGTTCTGAGCATGGTGATTCCATTGATTGGCTAGGTTTTATATTGCTTGCGATCTCCTTTCCACTATTGATTTTAACTACGGTACAAGCTTCGTCCTGGGGCTGGAATTCACCTCTGGTGTATATTTTGTATGCCGTGGCTTTGGCGTGCTTGGTATTATTCTATTTTGTGGAAAAACACAGCAAATCGCCGATTATTAAATTGAATCTATTGGCGAATCGGATTTTTATTGTCGGCGCAACCGCTAACATGTTGCTGGCATTTTTTTATACTGTTGCGTTTTTTATCTTGCCGCTGTACTTACATAGTATCATGGGGCAAAGCAGTGATTTGATCGGTTTAACCTTATTACCAGCTACGCTTTTAGTGGCTTTGCTATCTCCTGTCGTTGGACATACGGTGGAGAAATATGGGGTAAAAATCAATTTAATGTTTGGTTTTGTATTATTTGCTTTATCGGCTTATCTACAAACACGCTTTAGCAGTGATACGCACTTAACTTTTATTATTACCGCTTTAATATTTTTAGGAATAGGTTGGGCGTTTATTCTAAGCCCCAGTTTTATTGCCGCCCTAATGAATCTACCAGAGAGTGTAGCTGGAGTTGGCATGGGCGCTATGGGCACGCTACATAATTTCGGCGGAGCCCTGGGTCTAGCCTTAGGTACACTGTTATATCACCACCAGGCCAAAGTAGTGCTACTGGAACAAAGTGTCAAACAAAATTTTCCGACGGGAAGCTGGATGGAACAGGCGATTTCTAAACCGGAGGATGCAGTCCAAACCATTGTCCAAGCTACGCACCTGGATACAAACAGCGCCACACGTTTGTTCATGGACTTTTTTACTCATAGTTTTAGCAGCTTGATGTGGCTGTTGGTGGGTATTTCAGTAGCCGGATTTCTTGTGATATTGCTTGGTCTAAAGCGTCCTAACAAGAAGATTTAAGAATAATATTTGTTGCAATTTAAAGATATTAAATGAAAAATTTTGGGATCAACTTGGATTTGTACAGCTGGCTAAACTAGCAGTAAAAAATACCTTAAGACTACAGCCACGATTCGTGCTGTGCAAAAGAAAATCCTGTCAATTCCATCAAACCAAACTTAGTGCACATCCGAATTGAGATGGCTATCTGGTTTGTTACTATTGGAGCAGTTTTTTTGAGAATGTTGATCATACAAAGCTTTTGCTGCAATGAAATTATCTACTTCAAGATAGCAAAGCACTTGTTGTTTGATGGTTTGAGGTAAGTCAGCGAACATAAATATATCCCAGCTTTAAGTTTTTTAACGTTGTTTGTTTGAGAGTCCTAATCTTTTAATCCTTGGCTCTCCATCCATGGAGAGTGAATCTGTAAACAGATTTTCCGCACCCAAGTTACTTGAGATATTACACCACATTCTTGAAGACAAAAATGTAGTCCATTGGCTGAAAATGCGATATTGCTTTAATTTTTTTTGGCTTGACTTTGCTAGTAAAAAATTGGAGTAAAACTTTTTTACAGAAAAAACGTATTATATCTGAATTTATCATGATATTTTAATAATTTATTGTTTTTGGGGTAAATTTATAAAAATTTCGCTGAACTGCTATGGAATTAAAAACATCCAATTGAGAATATTAGAACGGTGAAGCAAACTCTCAGAATTTTTGGCTAAAAAAGTCCAAAAGTTTTTAAATATTTGATATTTTTTATTATGCGGCAAACTAAAGCTCACCTCAATAAAACTTTGCCAATTTAACTATTCAGCTCATGTCGGAAATAGCATTGAACGGTCAGATTTTTCCAAGGTCATCTTCTAAAAATTTTTTAGGGATAGCCTTGGAAAAATCTGACCGTTTTTTCAATCCTGTGGCAAATGGTTACGCCAACTTTTGAATTCCCCCTATCATTAACCAGTGTAATGAAACTTTTAACAATCTGCAGTACAAAATAGCATGCGAAGCTTTGATAGACTGACTGCCGCTTTCATGGCGATAATAGTCATTCATCAAAATTCCATATGTTTCACAGAAACCCTCGGCAGAGCTGTAACCAGCATTTTCCCGAGCTCTTCTAAGACGGCCCGCAATCTCCTTTCTAAGCTGTATTTGACCTAGCATAATAATATTTTCCCTAATAAATTCCATTATTTCCTATCCACCTGGATTTTTGCGACAGGATAGGTAAACTGTCCCTTTTATTATTCTTTTTGAATTATGCACAATATTCAAATAAATTGCTACTATCATTAAAAATCAGGTGATGCTATGGGGCGAGGTGGGGCTCGTATTGGCGCGGGAAGACCCAAAGGGTACGGGCGCTATCAAGAAAAGACAAAACCAATACGTATTCCTGAAAGTATGATTTACTCTGTTTCTCAATTCATAGAACAAAGAGGTTATAAATTGCCACTTTATAGTTCTAAGGTGGCAGCAGGCTTTCCATCGCCCGCTGATGATGATATGGAAGCACGAATTGATCTAAATGAATTACTCATAAAACATCCAGAGCATACCTTCTTGGTTAGGGTGGCGGGTGAATCTATGATTAACATTGGCATTCATGACAAAGATATATTGATCGTGGATCGTCGCATTGAGGTGATACATAACAAGATTGTAGTTGCCGCGATAGATGGCATGTTAACTGTGAAGCGTCTGATAAAAACTGAAAAAGGTAAAATTTATCTCATGCCGGAAAATGAAAACTTTCCCCCTCTTGAGGTTTCAGAAAAAAATAATGTACATATTTGGGGGGTAGTCACCACGGTCATTCATGCTGTTCTCTGAAGCATCTGTGCAACAGATGACACATTTTTCCTTCTCCCGTCTGTGACCGAAGGGAATCCCCTTGCGGGATGGGAGAAGGTGCCCGAAGGGCGGATGAGGAGTAAGCTTGCAGTAACTATAGCCACTAAAAGCTGACCCAAACTCACCCCTCATCCGCCTCTCCCATCCCGCAAGGGGATTCCCTTCGGTCACAGACGGGAGAAGGAAAAAAGCCATAGCTATATGAGAAGCTTTTCATTAAGCCTATGGACTACATCTTTTTAATTTCAGCTGTGTTTTAGTATACTTGCTCAATAGGAACCCAAGCTCTTGGTCTATATGGAATGGAAGAATTTAAATTCTTTCTTTAGGATGAAGAACCAAGAATGCGGGTATTTCGAGCATCCTTTTCAGCTTTCTTTAAAATCCAGATTAAAATATCTGAATTTTTGTGCAAAACTTAATAACACAAACGAGTCCGATTTTTCCAAGGCCAAATAGTTACAATCGCTCTAATTCTTCCCAACGTTCATAAAGTTGATTAACTTTATTCTTGACTATTTGTATTTCCAAACATAATTCTGTCAGCCGCGTTGGGTTACTTTGAATATCCGGTTTCTCCAACTGCAGTTCTAATGCCGCAATTTCAGCCTCAGCTTTATCAATTTTAGCTGGAATGCGACTAAGTTCACGTTGTTCATCATAGCTCAGTTTCTTTACCGCCTTATTTTTGAGTGCGGGCTTAGATTGAGTAGTTTCAGATGTCTCCACTGCTTTTTCCGTTGCAGTTTGCCATTGGCTAAAGTCTGCAAAAAATTCTGTACTACCATCACCAGCCAAATATAATAATCTGTCACTCAGCCTGTCCAATAAAAAACGATCATGGGTAATCAATACCAAAGCTCCAGGAAAATCCTTTAAACTGTCCTCTAATACTTCTAAAGTCTCAATATCTAGATCATTGGTAGGTTCGTCCAAAAATAAAATATCTGCAGGCTTAAGCATTAAATTGGCTATCAACACACGCGCCTTTTCTCCTCCAGATAAATTTTTTACTGGTTGATGGAGTTGTTCTTGAGCAAACAAAAAGCGCTTTGCCCATGCGGCCACATGCATATAATTTCCTTTGTATAACACATAATCTCCGCCAGGGGATAAGGCTTGCATCAACGTCAGGTTTTGATCCAATTGCTCGCGTTTTTGATCAAAAGTGACCATGCGCAAGTTATCAGCACGTTTGATAGTGCCTGAATCAGGCGATATCTCGCCGGTTAGTAAATTAATTAAACTGGTTTTACCACTGCCATTTTTTCCTAGCAATCCTAAACAGCTTCCAGGTGAAAGTTTGAAACTCAAATGCTTGAATAAAGTTTTACTATTACGCACCAAAGATAGATCATTCACTTCCAACAAAATTTTTGTTTGCCTTTCTGTTGCAGAAAAATTGATTGCTGCTGTTTGCTTTTGCAAGTTGAGCGCACTGATTTTACTATGTTCCTCGTGTAATTCGACAGCCCGATCGATGCGATATTGTGCCTTAGTTGTCCTGGCTTTAGGCATTCTTCGCAACCATTCTTCTTCGCGACGCAGTTTATTGGCTAAGGATTGTTCTTTTTGAATTTGTGCAGCAATAAAATCATCACGATGTTGTAGAAATTTGCTGTAATTGCCACTGGCTTTGAAATAACCTTCAGGATAAATTCTATTAAGCTCCATAATCGTGTTGACGGTATTTTCTAAAAAAACACGATCATGTGTTACCACGACAAAAGTAAACTGCGTTTTGTTCAGCAGTCGCTCCAACCATAAAATACCTTCCAAATCGAGGTGGTTAGTCGGTTCATCTAGTAATAATAAATCTGGTTTTTGCAGTAACGCTTGCACAATGGCAAGACGTTTGCGCCAACCACCTGATAAGGTTGAAATTTCACGACTTAAATCGCTAAACAAATTTTCTCCTGTCACCTCCCAGATACGCTGTGGATATTCACCTTCGACTACTTGATGACCTAGCGCTTCGGCTAGTACCGATTTAACAGTCTGTCGACTATCAAAATGATCTTGCTGTCCGAGATAAACCACATGTGTTTGGGTATTTCGATCCACTTTGCCATCATCGGGAGCTTCTAAACCTGCTAATATTTTCAATAGTGTCGATTTACCAGAACCGTTAGGTCCGATGAGGCCAAGTCGTTCTTGTGCAAAAATTCCCAAAGAAATGTGGGTAAACAAACATTTTGACCCATAAGATTTTTGCAGATTATAAGAATTAATAAATATTGACATCACAATAGATTCTTAAAAAAAGTTTATAAGTTATTTAATCGCCATTTATATCTTTCATAAACAAATAACGCGCCATATAGAATAATCAACCAATAGATATATAGCCAAATCAAGAAAATCGGCACAATCGCGATAGCACCATAAATCACACTATAATTTGAAAAGTGTTCTATGTAGAATCCAAATGCACCTTTAGCGCATCCAAATAGCACCGCCGTTAAAAAGCCACCGGCAAAACCATCACGCCACAAAATCCTATGCTTTGGTACAATAATATAAAAGATACCAAAAACTACCGTGTCAATTGTTAAGGACACAATAAACAGCTGTGGGATTTTTATTCCTAGTCGATTGGTTATCTCTAAAAACCAATTTGCTGAGAACAGGTACGAGCTTAAAAATACGCTTATACCAATAATAAACGGTGTTACGGTTATCACTAGCCAACGCAATACAAAAGCAATCAGCTTTTTTTTATGCCGCTCCGTCTCCCAGATATCATTCATCACACCATCAATGGTAATAACTAACAAAATCACAAAAACGGCTAAAAACATAATACTGGTCAAAGGCAAATTCACAGCCTGCATAATAAAATTATGCAAATAATTTTGAATAGCACCACTTGAAGCTGGCAGGAAATTTTCTGCGAGATAAGCTCCAGTTAGGTCACGGATTTTATTAAAAATCGGAAATAAGGTAAGCAAAAATAATGCCACTGATAACAGTGGTACCAAAGTTAATAGAGTACTATAAGCTAACGCCGATGCCCGAAAAGCATAATCTTCTTTTATTAACCGCTTGGCGGCTAATATAAAAAATGTGAGTAATTTCATTGCAAATTCCCTTTTTCCTTTCGTCGTAAACGCTGTAAAAAACGCCATATTAAAAGACATGCCGCACTGATAATAGCTAAAGTCAACGCATACCAAACCCCTATCGCGCCCAAATGCGTATGAAATGCTAAATAATAACCACCACCAATCCCTATCACTAAATAGCAAGCAATACTATACAGCATAGGTATCAGTGTATCCTTGAAACCTCTTAAGATGCCGTTAGTAACTGCTTGCACTGCATCGAAACATTGAAATAAAGCAGCTATCAATAAAAAAGTTGTAGCCGCATTAATTATCTGCTGATAATTCGCTTCATTGATTTTAAGAAACAACTTTGCCAATACTTCAGGTACAAATAAAAATGGCATAACCGTCAGCATAGAAGCTAATAATCCCAGCATCAAGCCGAGCCAAGCAATACGCCGGGCTTTATTAAAATCACCTGCTCCTAAAGCATGTCCTACTTGTAAAGAAGTCGTAATGGCAAATGCCATCGGTACATTAAAAGCAATGGTTATACACTGCATGGCAATTTGAAATGCCGCCAGCGCCACTACACCAAAATAGCCTACTAGTATTACCGCCATCAGGAACATCAGATTATCCAATACTGAAATAATACCCGTCGGAACGCCAACTGACAGAATCTCAGTAATCATCTTCGATTCCAATACCCATTTTTTTCTAATCAAATGCGGCTTTAAATGCGGATGTTTCTTGCTGTAAACCCACAAGCATAAAAACATAAACCACATGACTAGTGCACTTGCATAACCAATTCCTGCAACGCCTAATGCCGGCAAACCTAACTTACCGTAGATTAATACATAATTTGCCACGAAAGTCAGTGGTATTGAGATCAAAGTAACAAACATAACCACACGCATCAATGAAAATGCGCTGATGAATTCTCGGTAGACGAAAAACAATAAAAAGCCAGGCACTCCCCATATCAATCCATACAGGAGTGCCTTCGCATTAGCGACAATAATTACCTGTTGACCCAATAATGTTAAAATATAAGGGGCCGCCCAAATCAATAACATACACGGCAATGAGAGCATGAGTGCCACATATACACTTTGTTGCAAACATGATTTGACATCATCAGTCTGTTCAGCACCACGCGCCCTGGCGATAAAAACGCCAGTCGCACTTAAAACTCCGCGACAAAACATCACCGATGTCATAAAAATACCTGTACCCAAGGCGGCTGCAGCTAATGCTTCAGGACCTATCCATCCCATCATAATGGTATCAATCAGCTGCATCCCTTTTTGAGCGAGAAAAGAAGCAAGCAACGGAATAGTCAGGGCTATTGTTATTCTTATTTCTTGGAATTTGAAAAGCTGCATGAACTTTATCACCTAAATTTTTTTATCTGTTTTACGTTATGAGACTAACTGCAAAAACTAAAAAGGTAAACTAGCAAGTTTCTATGTTGATGTTGACAAAAGTAAACAGAAGACTTAGGATGAAAAAAACTAGTCATCGGAATCTCCCATGGAAGGGGAGGATATACTTGTCCACCTTTCTAGGAGCACTAAATGAACCGAAAAACCCACCCCAGCAAAGAAATTGAAGCAGCTATCCAATACGCAGAAAAAATGGATGGTGCTATAAAGCAACAGGTAATTCAGCTCACGCATGGGGAAGATTACTATGCCCCTTAACTGAAAGGGACGGATGTGGGATGTCAATTTATTCTACACCCAGAAACACTTATGCACATGCAAAACAAATTTTTAGAAAAGTTAATTCCTGTCCACATAAAAAAGGAGGGATTTCCAATGAAAAAAACTTATCAATTCACACTAGTCTTGAAGAATGTTGACGAAAATACAGAAAATCTAGAGGATAGTTTGTTTGAAGCTGGCTGTGACGATGCATTAATTAACTTTAGGAATGGAACAGTATTTCTAGATTTTGATCGAGAATCCAGTTCCCTTGAAGAAGCCGTCATGTCCGCCATCAAAGATGTAGAGTCCGCATCTATTGGAGCTATTGTTGCAACTATTGCGCCCGAAGATTTAGTAACAGAATCAGAGGTTGCAATGCGCCTTGGCATTAAACGCCAAGCTGTTTCCTCATGGATTAAAGGGATTAGAAGAAACAATATACTACCTTTTCCAAAACCTATCATGAAACTTTCAAATAAATCACCATTTTGGAAATGGATTGATATAACCAAATGGCTTCTTTGTAATCACCTTATTAAAGAGAAGGAAATTGTTGAGAATGCTATATTTCTTGAGAATTTAAATGCAGTATTGGAAGAGCGTGATGCAAAGACCAGGAAATTTAGACAACAATTACTAAAGAAATTAGACCATCATTTTAATGAAAGTTCTGCTTGAATCCCCTTCTCTTCAAAGAAGGGGATTACAATGCATCATCTTAAATTAAACATCCACCGCCGGTTCAGCCTTAAGCCCCATGATACTTGGCATATCAGCAAATCCCAGCATTAACCATTTTCCTTGTTTGAGAATGGTTTCCATCAGCACTTTAGCGGGAGAACTCGCCTTTCCAGCCAGTTTATCCAATACCGGCTGATTTAAAGCCACCACTGCTGTAGTATCAGCGGGTGTTGTCGCTGTATTGGCAGCGAAAACCGGCTCATCCGTTTGTGGCGTGTTAGTCTTATCTACCGGCAATAATATTCTATTCGGCGCACCTGAGGTGGTCGCTAATTTATGATAACCTGGGTTCAATTTGCGCATTTGATCTATCGTGATCCCATTAGCTTTTGCTATCACTTTTAAATCCTGATTAGCTGCAACTTGCACTGTCGCCAGCTGCGGGCCAGTTGATATCACTGGCAAATGCACATTGTACTTCGCTGGATTTTTTATAATCGCAGCCAAAGCCATCAATTTGGGTACGTAATCTTTGGTTTCTTTAGGTAAGGGCAAATTCCAATAATCTGGTTTTTGTCCTGGTTGGGTTTTCTTTTTCGCAGCTTTGCGCACATTACCCGGCCCAAAATTATAGGCCGCCAACGCTAAATGCCAATCATTGCTCAGCATATTCTTCAGCTGTTTCAAATATCCCAAGGCCGCATCTGTGGAGGCAACAATATCACGCCGGCCATCATAAGCTTGGTTATTTTTTAAACCTAAATCCGGAGCAGTTTTTGCCATGATTTGCCATACACCACTAGCACCCACTTGGGATTTAGCCATCGGATCGTATTGGCTTTCAACAATAGGCAATAAAGCCAATTCACCTGGCAGCCCAGCTTTATGGGTCTGCTGAAAAACATAGGAAATATAAGGAGCCGCAGCATTTAAGGTACGGTATAAAGCCGCCTGATTCTTCTGCAGAACTGCGATTTGCGCCTGCACTTCAGGACGTTCGAGCGCATGATCCATTGCAAAATCATTACTCATGCTGGCCCACATGGAATTCGAGCTAGCAGCCTGACTTACGACACGGGCTTCTGGGGTTTGAGAGTTCGACGCGCGGGCAATACTGCTACCACTTACTAAACTACTGCACACGACGAGGCTAATTACAAATCTAAAGTTTATGTACGTTTTCATTCCAAGAATTCTACAGATATTGGCCATAAAAATCAAGGAAAATTATATAGTTTTCACTTCTTTTAAGACTATTTTAAGGTTGCGGGCGAAGGCACATGGGGACTGGGTTTGGCGATTTGGTAAAATCAAATTATGCGTTTGTCAAGCGGTATTTTTTAGTTTTTTGTTTGAATGAGGGTCTAGAAAAGGGGAATTATGGAGGATTTTAAGGGCTCTTCAGCTAAGCAAACTTCTTTAACCCCCCTAACTCTTTTCTAAAGGGGAAAAAATTGCTATTAGGCTTTCCCCTAAGCTACAATGATTGTTTGGCATGGAGCATTTCATAGGAGGTCTCAAATTGCTATCCAATCCCTCAGATAAAGAAATCGAACTCAGCATTAACCCGGATATAGTTTGTCAGTTAATCACCAAAGCCCATGAATTCCACGCCCAAGAAGGTGTGGTTATACCTGAGGACAGTTCAGAAGCTGCCATAGAAAATGACCCATTACAGGTTCTGGCTGCTCATGGTAGTGATCTCACTTCGATTGAAATCCTTGACACAATTAATAATCTTGAACCAGATCAACAAGTTAGTTTATTAGCTATTATGTACCTTGGCCGTGGTGATTATAGTTTGGAGGAATGGGATGCCGCACTGAGTGAAGCCAGAAACAATTGGAGTCCCAATTTAGCAAAACATTTACTTTCAAATCCTAATATTGCTGACTTTTTATCAGAAGGTTTAACCTTGCTCGGCTATTCTTGTGAAGAATAAAACTACTGTTATGGAATAGGCATGGAAACTCTACAACATCTAAATTATCAATTATTTAATTTTATCAATGCTGGCAATGGCTTACAGGGTTTTGCGCTGACTTTATCTATTATCGTTGCCAAATATCTGGTTTATTTAATACCATTATGGCTGGTGGTATTGTGGTTTTTTGCTGCACCCAAATACCGTGGCACCCTACTATTTGCCGTTATCGCCGCTGTTCTGTCTTTAATCGTCAACTATTTTATTGGTTTACTTTGGTTCCAACCTCGGCCTTTTATGGTGCCTATAGGCCACACTTACTTAACCCATGCGCCTGATAGCGCTTTCCCCAGTAATCATGTGACCTTCATATGGGCTATTGGCTTCAGTTTATTACTGCAGTCAGGATTACGTGGTCCAGGCAGTATTATGCTACTGATCGCCTTAGCAGTCGGCTGGGCGCGGGTATTTTTAGGCGTACACTTTCCATTAGATGTTCTGGGAGGCCTAGTGGTAGCAACTATAGTTGTTTTAATAATTTCTCCCCTCAAGCCTTTGATTAACCGCACTATTTTACCTGTAGCCGATGCTATTTCCCGAAAAATATTCCCACCGCGAAAAACCATGCATTTTAAAAATTATCGCTAATTGTTTACCCAATCTAAACCAGAGATCCACAAATGACTGCTAGTCAACAACGTTTATTACATATCACCAATGGCGACTTCAGCGCTAATTTATTGAAACAATTACCCTCTGGTGGTGATGTGATTGCCTGGCAGGACATATTGCATGAAGGTCCTGTACCCGGGCATCTCTCTTTAGAAGAATTAAATAGAGTCCGCGCTGAATACTTGAGTAATGCGGGCTATGGCGATTATCAGTCCATTTTGAGTAACTTTTTAAGACGCAATTCGCAACTAGAGAAGTACAACACTTATTCCGAAGTGATACTGTGGTTTGAACACGATTTATATGACCAGTTGCAATTATTGCAACTTTTGGCTTGGTTTTCGGAACATAACCTGACTCAGACGCAGTTAACCCTGGTTTGCATTGGTGAACATCCGCAAATAACACCGTTTTTTGGTTTTGGCCAATTAAACGTCAAGCAAATGGCCGAATTGTTTACAAAACGCCAGCCAATCCCCGAAATCACCCTGATATTAGGTAAAACATTCTGGCAGGCATTTCGCGAATCCAATCCCGCCAACCTTTTTACATTGATGGGCAATGACCTATCAGCATTACCTTTCTTAAGGAATGCTATGCAGCGCTTTTTGGATGAATACCCTTCTTTATACAATGGTTTGAATTGGACTGAACACTATATCCTGCAAGCGTTGGATCAAGGCAAAAGTAACTTGTATGAAATTTTTCAGCAGTTACCAGAGAATGAGGGACAATACTTTATGGGACTCAGCGATAGCTGTTTTTTCAATGTGGTCAAAAGGTTGAGTATTATCACTCACCCTTTGCTGGTAGTTAAAGAATCACCCGCTCAACCAACCAAAATCACGGCAGAATTGACCGAATTAGGGAAGCAGGTTTTGACCGGCCAAGCAGATTGGGTCACAATCAACGGCATCAATCGTTGGCTAGGAGGGGTGCATTTGCAAGCAGATTGCTATTGGCGCTGGGATAAGCCACAAAAACGTTTGGTCATGAAAAGTCTTAAAGCCCCCTGTTTAGAATCGGAATAATCATTCGCCCTTACCATTCACCCCCTTTGAAAAAGGGGGTCGCAGCCGCAAAGGCTGCGGGGGGATTTAGAGAGTTTTGGGTGCCTAACCTAGTTTATATAGTACTCAATTCCTCTCTAAATCCCCCCGCAGGCCTAAGGCCTTGCGACCCCCTTTTTCAAAGGGGGTGAATAGTAAAGGGGGTGAGTGAAATACCCTTTCACCGAATCCCCCTCACCATAGCCAACCTCTTCTCCAACCGATTCATCAATTCTTCCAGCTCATCATCTCCACCGCTACAAGTAATGCGCATAAATCCATCCTGCGGCGACACACCAAAATAAGACAATGGTGTAATCATCAACCCATCTTGAAATAATAAATAATACGCAATATCCTCGTCGGTGGTAATCTTTCCTGTTTTATGCAATGCCCTTTGGGTTTCAGGCGGCAACTCAACCCCAAACAACTCACTTAAGTTTGCCAACACATAAAAAGTTCCATCGACATGATAATCAGGGTCAGGCATGGCCGCACCCATCCTCGCTAAACGTGTCAGCACGTATTTGACTTGCGGATGATAGTAGTTTTTTAGCCTAGCAAGCTCTTGCTCACTTAAATCATTCATTGCTTCTGCAAAAGCAAATTGTAAAGAGCGAGGAGAATGTACCGAGGTCAGTATATTCTCTTCAATCAGCTCAATCATAAAAGCTTCATCAAACACAACCGTCACTGCCATCCTTTCACCTGCGGCAGATAAAGCTTTAGTAGCAGATCGCATCAAAAGGATTCTGTCCTTCAAATCAGGAGCGACGCTCAACAAAGAGGTATGTTTGTGACCGGTAAAGCGTAATTCTGCGTAAGCTTCATCGAGAATGATATAGATATCAGGATATTCCTTGAGCACTTTGGCTATTTTCAAAAGTTCAGTTTCAGTCAGCGCGGTGCCTAATGGGTTATTCGGGTCACACAATAAAAACGCGCTGATCTGTGTTCCTTCCCGCATCGCCTCATACTGTGCTTTTCGCAAACTGACTGAGAGAATATCCGCTGTCAAACGATAACCTTTTTGCGACATAACCGGTATGGGAAAAAGATTATTTTCTCCATGCGCACCTTCATAAGGCGGATAATGTGGAAAAGCTGTGACAATTTTTCCGCGAGGATAGCGTCGGTTAAGTACTTGGAAAATATTATACATTCCGCCAATACCGCCGATGGTAAATAATATATTCTTAGGTTTTATCACCACTTTGTTCATATACCAGCGGGTGAGCGCTGCTGCAAGTTTGGCGCGTGCATCAAGGTCTCCCATCGGGTGACCATAGTCAACGGCAGCTGACATCGTGGCAATTTTGTTACGCACGCTTTTGGAAAGCGTATGGCTACCATCCAGCACCATCTTGGCTTCCCTAGCCTTATAGGCGAGCTTACCCCAGTAAGACAGTGCAGATTGGGCTACAGCCTCATTAATCGGGAAGGTAGGCTTGCCAAGCCCAGCCAGAATAATGCCAGGCCGAGTTTCATCTCCCACTCCCCTCTCCATTTCTTCTAGCAGTTGTTCTGCCCACATGTGCAATAATATAACGCGTGAAATCCCTTTGGCGGGTTTCCAAGAAGGAGTTAATAACATCCAAAACCTCATTGTTAATCGGTTACTATTTTAATGAAGCAACTTTGCTTACTGCCAATCAGCTTAGCGCCAATTAACCGCATTGACATTATAGGCTCAAGCAGTTAGCATTCACCATCACTATTCATTTCTTGAGGTATCAGCCAATGCGAGTCACTAAATTTCCACTGGTTAACTAACTTAGTTTAGTTTATTTGGAAGTTTATGCTTGGCGTTTACCTATCAATTCATAGTCTATTATTTCTTACCAAGTTGATAACCCTGAATTCCATTTCAGGTTCGCTGTATATTACTTCCAAATTTTTTTTAAACCCGCATTTGATTATCAAAGCTTAAAGCCATCTTTTTTTGGCTTTATATTCCTTTTTGAGAAACGATCATGACCGATGTAATAAATAACCCTGTTCTTGACAGGCCTGCTAAAAAATTATTTCGCCTTGCTCTGCCTATGGCTATTACTCAATTAATTACTATGGGTAGCAGTTTTTTATGTATGAGCATGCTTGCTCATCTAGGTCGCGAAGTTCTGGCGGCTAGCGCTTTGATCTTCTCTATCAGTATTTCCGTCTTGGCAACGGTGATTTCTTTACTTTTTGCCTTGAGTATTTTGATAGGACATGCCTACGGGGAAAAACAATATCAAACTGTAGGCAGTTTATTGCAGCAAGGTTGGTTCATCGCTTTTTTAATTAGCTTGCCTTCCGTATTACTGTGTTGGCATATATACCCATTGCTGATATTTTTTGGACAAGACCCGCATTTATCGCGTATCGTTGAACAATTTTTTCAAGCCAGCATTCTGCGAGTACCTCTCATCCTGTTTTGTATCGCCAACCAACAATTATGCTATGGGGTAAACAAGCAAAAAGTGGATATGTATGCCAATATCGCCGGGGTGATTGTGCTAGTCATCAGCGCTTATATCCTAATCTATGGTAAATTAGGTTTACCTGCGTTGGGAGTGATCGGTTTTGGTTACGCGGTGGTATTGCAGGCATTTTTCTATGTGCTTATTAGTACGGCTTGTCTTTATTTTGGGGCATATTTCAAAAAATTTGAATTATTTCGCTTAAGGTTGCATACCAACTGGCACGCTTTAAAACAACTCATTAAAATCGGTTGGCCTATCAGTCTGCAGATTAGTGCGGAAGTGATATCTTTTTCAGTATTTGCCGCTTTTGTCGGCTGGATAGGTACAGAATCCCTCGCTGCATATCAAATTATCATGCAGTATCAATTTTTAATTGTGGTGCCCATTTTCTCTGTTTCACAAGCCTGCGGCATTTTAATCGGCCAAGCATACGGCGCCAAACAGTTTAGCGAAATTACCGTGCTGGGCAAAGCCGGTTTAATTTTTGCTTGCGGTATGAGTTTCATTGTCGCATTTTTCTTTTTAGGCTTACCTAAATGCTTGTCATCCAGTTATATAGATGTACATGCAGCCGGTAATGCAGCCATAGTGAAAATCGCTATATCGCTGTTTGCAGTGCTTGCCCTATCACAACTTTTAGATGGGATTAGAAATATTCTAACCGGATGTTTACGAGGATTGCTGGATACAGGTTTTCCGATGTATATCGGCTTAGCCTCTATGTGGTTAATTGCTTTACCTCTGAGCTACTTTTTTGCCTTCATTTTACACTGGCAAGCACTAGGAGTGATGATAGGATGGACAGTGGGAGTTGGTGCGGGGGCATTGGTGTTATATTGGCGCTGGACTAAAAAAGTCTTAGATTTGAAGCCAACTGAAACTTTATTGGAGACCAATACATGAGGCGTATAAAATTTTTTTGACTACCAATTAATTCTCATGAAAACGATATTATGCTAATATTTTAGCTCAAATTCTATTCTTTGGAGATCTCGTCATGCCAGCTAATAAGAAATCAACAAACACTGCTACAAAGGAACTCATTGATTTACTCAACCAAAGTCTTGCCAATACCCTGGATCTTAAACTTCAGGTCAAGCAAGCACACTGGAATGTGAGAGGGGAAAATTTTATTGCACTACATCAGCTATTTGATGAAGTAGCTGGTGCAGTGGAAGAATATGCTGATATGTTGGCTGAACGCGTATTGCAGTTAGGCGGCATTGCCAAGGGAACTATACAAGTAGTAGCAGAAAATTCTTCCCTAAAACCTTACTCGACAGAAATCTATAAAAGTGCCGAGCATGTGACCGCCCTGACCAGCAGCTTGCGGGCTGTAGCTGATAGTAACCGTGCATTAATTGATGCGTCTGATTCACTCGGAGATAAAGTGACCGCCGATCTTTGTACAGAAATAACCCGCGGTTTGGATAAATGGCGCTGGTTTGTTGAGTCGAATCTCTAACAGTCATGACATTTTCCCTTCTCCCCTTGTGGGAGAAGGAAAAAAGCTAAGGCTGTTAGAGGGCTGATATTAGTAACCTTATTTATTCAACAAAACCTCACCCATTAGCACTAATAGGCAAAGGCATAGTACTTGACACCGGAGGCGTGCTCATGACTACCATGCTTTGCACGCCATTATACTGATAGGTGACCTCATACCCTTGTTGTACTTTTTTACTGGCAGTATGCGTTGTGCATTGAGTTGAATTTTGCACGACCGGCTCAGGTTTATTCATATTTTGCTGTACCGCGTTTCCGCTCAAAGCACCCACAGCAGCGCCAATTCCTATCGCCACGTTTCTAGCGTTACCATGAATTGCTGAACCTGCAAGCCCCCCTGCTACACCCCCAATCACCGCGCCCGCACCAGGGATACCTTGTTTAGAATCTTGATAAACGACATTTTGCGTAGGATAGCAATTACGCACTGGATAACTTTTAGTGACATAATGCGGATTAACGGCAACCACCTGCGCAACCGGGGGAGATGGTGGGGTTGGCGCAACAGCGACTGGCGCTGAAGGCGGAGGTGTTTCGTGCTGTTTATACAATGCTTGTACAGAGATTGTGGCAAACGCGCTAATTAATGCAATGCCTAACGCGCCCCCTATAATTGCTAAGGTTTTTTTGGTTTGTGTGCTCATATCGTTTTCATAAATGGATTGAAAGTTAAGCTAAAGAGTTCCTGATTATCTTCCGTATCGCAATCCCTACATCTTTTTACTGTATTGACTTTAGCCAATTTTTTTAGCTATTATCCGATTTTAGCTCGGAACCTCTGTATTTTATCACATTTTAACTTGAAGGTGGTTATGAAAAAATATTATTTAGTGTTTATAGCTTTATTATGTACTGTACTGGTTGCCTGTAGCCCGAATTTATCTTCCAACACCCTCTCTGCCAACGAAGTAGGCACTGCAAGCAAAGCCGTACCCGGAACCATTATCGGCAAACGCGTGATCAACATCGACAATACGAGTGGTATAGGCGGATTAGCTGGCGCTGGCGCTGGTGCCGCTGCAGGTTCCACCATCGGTGGAGGCACGGCCGCTAATATCCTTGGCGGAATTGGTGGCGCATTAGTTGGCGGCGCAATAGGTTACGGTATTGACAAATCCATCCATTCACAAACTGGATTTGAATATATCATTCGCTTAAACAATAATAAAATCGTCTCAGTCACCCAGGCCAGGGATACTAATTTTGGCGTTGGGCAACGCGTACTGGTGATTTTTGGACCGCGAGCACGTTTAATTCCTACTAATGGGTAAATCGTTAGTTTTTAATTTTACCTTTATTTTCCCCCTTATCACCTTTCCCTATTTTAGCAGGGAAAGGTGATATTATCTGCTCTACCTAAGCTACATTCCCACTAAGGCAAACCAGCTTTTTTTAAGTTATACTAATCCACATTTTTTTCTTGAGAAACAGCTTATGCCAACTCCAATAGAACTGATTACTTCCAAAACTTGCCCCTTCGCACAACGCACCGCTATTATGCTATTTGAAAAAGGAATAAGCTTTACCACCACCTACGTCAATCTGCTTGAAAAACCAGAATGGTTCCTACAAATCTCCCCCTTGGGTAAAATCCCCTTATTACGTATAAATGACCAAGTATTATTTGAATCTGCAATTATTAATGAATATCTGGATGAAACCCATGCGCCCCAAATGCACCCAGAAGACCCGCTGCTACGTGCGCGCCATCGCGCCTGGATTGAATTTAGTTCAGAGCTGATTATGAACTCAGGACGCATGATATACGCAGTAGATGAGCCCACTTTTAAAACCGAACGGCAAATTTTATTGGATAAACTTAGTCGTCTAGAAGGAGAACTCACTAAAACCCCCTATTTCAATGGCGAGACTTTGTCTTTGGTAGATGTTGCTATCGCACCCTTGTTTATCCGTCTTAGAGAGTTTCTCACCTATGATCCACAACCCTTATTTAACCACATGCCAAAAATCCGAGCATGGTCTGAAAATTTATTGAATAGACACAGCATTCAAGCTTGTTTACCCCCAGATTATTCAGAGTTGTTTTTATATGTATTGAAAATAAAAGGAAAATATTTTTTTAAGAAATCGCAACCCTAAAGCAGAAATCATCCTATGGAAGAGTTTTTACCCCAAGCGCTAACTGTCTGGATTACTCAATACGGTAGTTTTGCATTATTTGTATTGCTAGCAGTTGGAATATTCGCCCTGCCCATTCCTGACGAAACCCTCATGGTGTTCGCCGGCTTTTTGGTCGCGCATGGAAAATTGGAGCCTATTCCAACACTGATTGCTGCCTGTGCCGGAGCTTGTTCTGGGATCACTGTCAGTTATGTTTTGGGGCGCACAGCCGGCACTTATCTTCTTAAAAAATATGGGCACTGGATACGCATCACAGAAGCGAAAATGCAACGCGTACATGATTGGTTTGAACGTATTGGGCGCTTTGCGTTGTTGATTGGATATTTTATCCCCGGTGTACGCCATTTAACCGGCTATGCAGCCGGCATCAGTGAACTGGAATATAGCAAGTTTGCTCTTTTTTCCTATAGCGGCGCCTGCATCTGGGTAGTCTGCTTTCTGTCTTTGGGTTATTTTTTAGGCAATCGTTGGGTGACTATCATCGATCACCTAGATCAAAGATGGTATCAACTCATTTTGATTGCCCTGGGGATTGTCTTGCTGCTGGGAATCTACTTCTGGTTACGCATGAAAAAACGTAAACATGATAAGTTAAATGCTAAGATAGAGTGATAAATGTTTACTGGTATTACACAAGGCTTATTTACTGTCACCCAGGTTGAAGTAAAACCCGGGATGATTACTTACAGCGTGCAATTAAATAAGGCCTTACTTTCTGGTTTAGAGATTGGCGCTAGCGTCTCCGTCGACGGTGTCTGCCAGACTGTAATTGCTATTAAGGGACAAGAAGTTACCTTCAACGCAATTGCAGAAACTTGTCGTAAGACCACTTTGGCTGATATCCGCCAAGGTCAAAAAGTCAGCATTGAACGCAGTGCTACTTTTGGCAGTGAAATAGGCGGCCATATGATGGCTGGACATGTATATGGGACAGCAGAAATCCTGCGCCGAGAAATAAATGAAAATAATCTGCAGCTTATTTTACACTGCCCCAAATTGATGATGACGTATTTTTTTAAAAAAGGTTTTGTGGGAATCAATGGTTCCAGTTTGACAGTGAATGATGTTGACTTAATGCACGACACCATCACTGTTGATCTTATTCCGCATACCTTGCAACTGACAGATTTTGCAAATAAGCGCATTGGCGATAAGGTGAATATTGAACTCGATGCGACAACTGTGACTATTGTAGAAACAATTAAGCGGTTGAATTTGGCTGCTCATCCTAAGTAAGTAACCTGACCATAAGCCCCATACGTACCGCAATACCAAAAGTCACTTGTCGCAGAATGACCGATTGTTCTCCATCCGCCACAGCAGATTCAATTTCCACGCCCCTATTCATAGGTCCCGGATGCATGACAATTGCATCTGGTTTTGAGAATTTCAGCTTGTCAGTGGTCAGCCCATACTGTGCGAAATAATCTGTAGCCAAAGGCAATGCTGCGGCTTGCATACGTTCTTTTTGAATACGCAACATAATGATTACATCGGCATCTTTAATGCCTTTTTGCAAATCCTGGTGCAAAGATACATGAGATCCGAGCGGGGTGGTAGGCAGTAATTCTACAGGTCCAACCAGACGAATATCCGTCACGCCTAAAGTAGTCAAAGCCTGTAAATCCGAATGCGCAACCCGGGAATGCTTTATATCCCCCACTATCGCTACACTTAAACGAGTAAAATCATTTTTGTAGCGCCAAATAGTGAACATATCCAACAAAGCTTGCGTAGGATGTTCGTTACAACCGTCCCCCGCATTAATCACCCAGGCTTTTTGCCCTAAATGCGCTGCCACTTTAGCTGGAGCCAGTTCTTCTGGGTGACGAATGACAAATAAGTCTGCGCCCATAGCGGCTAAGTTATCTACGGTATCAAATAGTGTTTCACCTTTACGCACCGAAGATATCCCCGCATTAAAATTCAGCACCACTGCCCCTAAACGTTTCGCTGCCAATTCAAAAGAGCTGCGTGTGCGCGTGCTGTTTTCAAACAATAGATTAATCACGGTTTTATTGGCTAATAGCGGCGCTGGAGCAATAAGTTCATCTGTTGAATTGACCCAGGTTTTGGCCTGCTCTAATAATTGATAAATTTGCGAACGGTTAAAATCATTGATGGAAAGGATATGCTGTGGTTCTATCTGAGAAGGGCTGGAAATGACGTAACTTGCGTTCACTGTGCTGACTCACTGGCAAGGGTGGAATACAGTTTAGCCTCAATATACCTTATGTGATTAAATAGTACCACCTATGGGAGAAAAAATATGAAAGCAGCCTTACGTGGCACAGAAATCTATTTTGATATCGCCGGCATGCAACTAGCACCTGTAGGTGCCAAATTCATTGAACGACCCGTTGTATTTGTATTACATGGCGGACCTGGCGGAGACCATACCCGATTTAAACAACACTCGCTGGAATTGCAGAAAGTGGCGCAATTAGTATTCATCGATCATCGCGGTTGCGGTCGTAGCAAAAAAACCCGCGCAGCTGATTACACGCTTGAAAACAATATTGAAGATATAGAAGCCTTGCGCAAACACTTGGGATTGCAACAGATTTGTATTTTAGGCACATCTTACGGCGGGATGGTGGCCCAAGGCTATGCGATACGCTATCCCAAAAGAGTCAGTAAACTGATTTTAGTGTGCACGGCTCCCAGTTATCGCTTTATAGAAGAAGCAAAAAAAACCTTGCAGCAACGGGGTAATGCTGCACAAATCACTATCACTGAACATCTTTGGAATGGCACGTTTAAAGATGCTGCACATATTAAGAAATTTTTTACTCTGATGGATCCGCTGTACTCCAATTTAGCAAAACAATCAAAAAAATCAGAATTTGGTAAACCAAGCACCCTATGGTCTCCTGCCCCATTAAACCAGGGATTTGCCGGGTTTTTACGCCACTTTGATTTTATTCCTAAACTACGGAAGATTTCTTGCCCTACCTTGATATTAGGTGGTGAGGATGATTGGATCATTAGTCCAAACCAGGTGAAAACCCTGGCTAAACATATTCCCCATGCCACATTAAAAATATTTAAAAACTGCAGCCATGCGGTGGCTACTGATGCGCATGAGGCTTATATTAAAATAGTGACTCGATTTTTGAGAGGTTGAAGTCTCCCCCCTTTTTCAAAGGGGGTGAATACTTGCAGAAAGAACCCTATTTAACCCATCCTCAGTGATAATTTTGGCAGACATGCCATCAATATGCCTCTTACTCAATGCACGTGACCCACCCCGCTCAAATAGATCGCGCCTTGCTTCCAGGGTGGTAAAGCGTTCATCCACTAAATGTACTGGAAAGGGATAGCGCATTTCCAATTCTTGAGCAAAACGCCTAGCATAGCGGGTAATATGATGCTCTGAACCATCTAAGGCATAAGGCAAACCCACAATGAAGGCATCAGGTTTCCAATAAGCCACCAGCTCAGTTACTTTTTCCCACTTGGGTGTACCCTGATGGGCATGAAGACTAGCCAAAGGATTAGCAGTTGCAGTAACGGTCTGGCCTACCGCCACCCCTATGTGTTTTAAGCCAAAATCAAAACCGATAACCGTTTGGTGTTTAAGCATGGCCTACATCTGTTGATAGTCGATTTAAATCAATGCCAGCACGCGCAGCAGCTGTGTGCCATTTGGTCACTGAGCCGTCACCTTCACCATCTTGGTCGCCAAATAAAGTCGTCTCGCTAAATGGCGCAATTAACCAGTCATTATTGACCAATTCTCGGTCTAACTGACCTGCGCCCCAACCGGCACATCCCAGCGCCACCAAGGCATCACCCAACCCTTCGCCATTGGCCAAAGCGATCAAATCCTGCTTGGCCGATGAAACGATCACTTCCGTCAGAGGGTAAGGTTCATCAGCTACAACTTTTTGCTGTCTACGAATAATAAAACCCTGATCTGAGGCCACTGGACCACCTCGCAACACAGGATACTCATTGATACCAGGATCAGCAGGGGAAATATCCAACTGTTGCAGCAACTCACCTAATCGAATATCCATAGGCTTATTGATAATAATTCCCGTTGCGCCTTTTTCATTGTACTCCCAAAGATAGACTACAGACTGAGAAAACACGGGATCATTGAGCTGCGGCATTGCTATTAACAATACATGTTGTAAAGATTGGTAATTTGGCATAATTTTTGATTTTTCTGCTGTCCTTTCAAGTAAAGAGGGGGGTAAAATATTTATTTACACTTTTATAACACAAACTTTCATTTTACCTTAGCTTGTAAATACTGTCACTCAGTTCACAGCTCTAAAACCTTTCCCCTTTCTCTTTGTGGGAAAAGGATCAGGCTATAGGCAAAACACAACTTATCCTCTAAACTACCGAATAATTAGCGTGTCTTTTTCTTTGAAAAAGGGGGAAAATAGTGACACTACTGGCTAATATTCACCACAAAGGATTGCAACATGACGGAACTCACTTTTGCTCACCAACACGTACAAATCATCCCTGATAAACTCATCGAGTTTGCATTAAAGCGCAAAGAAGGCGTGTTATGCGCCAACCAAGCCTTGGCTGTCAATACCGGCAAGCGCACGGGTCGCTCTCCCAAAGACCGTTTTATCGTGCGTGATGCGCTGACAGAACATACCGTCAACTGGGATTTCATTAATCAACCTTTTCCTTTAGAAAAATTTAACCAGCTTTGGCGCAGAACTGCTGATTATTTGTCTGGTAAGGAGTTATTTGTTTCCCGATTAAAAGTCGGTGCCGATCCTAAATATGAACTGCCAATTATCCTGATTTCCGAAACCGCCTGGCAATGTTTGTTTGCAACTCAGTTATTTATCCGCGATAAAGGCGTAGATACAACGAGGCCCAATACCTGGACAATTATGAGTGCTCCCGGATTTTCTACTAACCCAGAACGTGATGGCGTAAATAGTGACGGCGCAGTCATCATGGATTTTACCCAGCAACGCATCCTCGTATGCGGCATGCAATATGCCGGAGAGATAAAAAAAGCCATGTTCACGGTTTTAAATTTTATTCTGCCAGATAAAGATACGCTGCCCATGCATTGTTCCGCTAATGTAGGAAAAGATGGAGATTCAGCGCTGTTTTTTGGATTGTCCGGCACTGGAAAAACTACGTTATCTGCTGATCCTGAACGTTATTTAATTGGTGATGATGAACATGGTTGGAGTTCTGACGGTATTTTTAATTTTGAAGGCGGCTGCTATGCTAAATGCATCAATTTATCACAACAACGCGAGCCGCTGATCTGGGATGCCATCCGCTTTGGCGCCATCATGGAGAATGTCATAATCGATCCCGTCACCCTTGAACCGCATTACGAAGATGATAGTCTCACCGAAAATACCCGCGTGGCTTATCCACGCGAGCACATTAACAATCGCGTCGAAGAAAACCGCGCCAATCACCCCAAATCCGTTATCTTTCTCAGCTGTGATCTTTATGGCGTATTACCACCGGTATCTATCCTAAATCTGGAGCAAGCCGCTTATTATTTCTTAAGTGGATACACAGCCTTAGTTGGCAGTACGGAAGTTGGCTCAAGTGCGGGAATAAAACCTACTTTCAGCACTTGTTTCGGTGCGCCATTTTTTCCGCGCCCACCTATTGTCTATGCACAATTACTGCAGAAACGCTTGCAGGAAACTCGCGCTCCCATTTATCTGATTAATACCGGATGGACGGGAGGCGCTTATGGGCAAGGCGGCCAACGCTTCGATATTCCGGTGACACGAGCAGTCGTTACTGCGGCTCTCGGCGGTCATCTGATTAACGCACCGCTAGAAAAAATTCCTGGATTTGGATTTTCTATTCCTAAAGAAGTCCCAGGCGTAGCAAGCAAGCTTCTCAATCCAAAAAACACTTGGCGTAATGCAAGTGACTACGAACATCAAGCTAAAGCCTTGATGTCTCAGTTTATTGATAATTTTAGAAAATTTCAGGATGTGCCTGCTGCTATTCAAGCAGCAGGTCCAATAATAGGTTAAGCATGCAAAAAGCGATTATTGCAGTCATTGGCGCAGGCAACATGGGCAGTGCTATCATTGGCGGCCTAATTGCTGCCGGCCATGAGCCTTTGAGCATCCGAGCCAGCGGTCGCAGACTATCTTCATTAGACAAATTAAAAGCACTGGGTATTCACATTACCATTGATAATATCGAGGCCGCAATGGACTGTGATGTGCTTATCCTCGCCACCAAACCCCAACAAATCAGCACCGTTCTCACAGAATTAGCCCCATTGATTGAAAAGCAAAAACCGCTTTTGATTTCAGTCGCCGCAGGCAGCGAAGAGGCGCGTTTGCGAAAGCAATTACCAGGTAATCCCAGCATTGTCATCGCCATGCCCAATACACCTGCACTGATTCGTAGTGGCGTGACGACTCTTTATGCTAATGCGTTTGTAACCAAGGCACAAAAACAGCTGGTAGAGGAAATTTTTAACGCAGTAGGGCATACTATCTGGCTAGACAATGAGCAACACCTGCATACCATCACTGCTTTATCTGGCACGGGACCTGCTTATTTTTTCTTACTAATGGAAGCACTACAACAAGCCGCCATACAATTGGGCTTACCTGACAACATTGCAAAAACACTGACTATCCATACAGCGCTCGGCAGTGCGCGCATGGCAGAGGAGAGTCAGCAGGATCTGGACATGCTGCGCAAGCAAGTGACTTCTCCAGGCGGAGGTACAGAACGTGCACTCAGTGTATTGCTAGAATCAAATAAATTTCATACACTGGTTTTTCAGGCAGTACAAGCAGCGCAACAACGTTATCAAGAGATGGCGACGAAAGAATAAAGAGGCTCAATATGTTTATTAACATCGGTTTGTTTTTACTTCAGACGCTCTTTGATTTATATATTTATATTGTTATTTTGCGTTTTTTATTGCAGACCATGCATGTAGGTTATTTCAATCCGTTGTCACAGTTTGCTATTCGGTTTACCCAGCCCATCATTAAACCATTGCAAAAAATCTTCCCAGAAATAAAACATATTGATCTAGCGATTGTATTCTTAATTATCGTTTTAGAATTAATCAAAGTCTCTCTATTGTTAGTGTTGCAACTACAAGCCTTTCCCAATATTGCCGGATTATTATTATTTGCACTCGCTAATCTGATTAATAAATTTATTATGTTTTATTTTTATGCCATTATCATTCGCGTGATTTTAAGTTGGATCACCCCGGTGCATCACAATCCCGTGTTTTTTGCACTGACGCAGCTGACCGAACCCGTGTTACATCCTATCCGCCGCGTCTTACCTATGCTAGGGGGTTTTGATCTATCACCGTTGGCGGCTTTAATTGGATTGCAATTATTATCATTGATTATTGTCACACCATTACTACATGCAGCGGCTTCGCTTATCATCAGTTAACGCTGTTTTAGAAGTTTTGAAGAAAATCGATCACATTAATTTCCAGAATGATGTGTTGAAAAAGCCGCCTTCAATTTTTCCCATCCTAATCCCATATATTCATGAATAACTATATCCATATTGACTGTGTTCTTAGGACTGATGACTTCATTGAGTCGTAAACCATTCCAAATCGGTAGTGCCTGATAACCAGTAGGAGCGGCAATAGGATGCATGTGTAAATTTTCAAAAACTGCCATTGCCCTTGGCATATGAAAAGCTGAGGTCACTAGGATAAAAGGTTTATTTCCAAGAAGTTGTTGCAAATTAACAGCTTCTTCGTGGGTATCTTTAGCTGTCGTTTCCAATACCATATCCTGCAATGGAACTCCCAAAGACAAAGCCGCCTTTTGCATGGTCAACGCTTCGGAGTCATTCAAACCTGAAACGGCTCCCCCTGACAATAATAATCGCGTACCCGGCATGGATTTATAAAGACGAATGCCTTCGATTAGCCGTGATAACGAATGGTCTGTTAACTGATGACTAGCTGTTAAATCGTGATTGAATATTTGGCCGCCGCCGAGGACTACCACATAGGTGGCCTGCGGAAATAACGAGGCGGCAAAGGGCGGGTAACGATTTTCTAAATTTTTAAGTAAGTAATTAGGGATAAAAGGCAAGACGCTGACCAATAACATAAACAACGTGAGCGTGATAAAAATTTTTCCCCATACTTGTTGACGTGTAAACCACAATAAAATCAAACCCAGGATAAGACACAACAGAATCCACGGTATTGGTAATAAGATAGCTGAAATGAATTTTTTAACAATAAAATTGCTTTCCATAAGATCAACTCCAACAAACAGACTTAAAGAAGTAGCTGCTCACCCCTTTGAAAAGAGGAAAAATAGATATTAACCCTAATTACGCATTAATCCTAATTCTGCAAACGACGCCACTTGTTCATCACCAACGACCATATGATCCAACACCCGCACATCGACTAATTGCAAAGCTTTGCTTAATTCACTGGTCACTTTTTTATCTGCTGCACTGGGTACTGCTACTCCAGAAGGATGATTATGCGCCAATATGACTGCTGCGGCATTATAATGCAAAGCACGCTTCACGACTTCGCGCGGATAAACATTTGCGCAATCAATCGTCCCCCAGAACAGCTCTTCAAAACCTAACATATGATGGCAGGTATTCAAAAATATACAGGCAAACACTTCGCGTTTATGATGACGTAAGCGTGATATCAGATAGTGTTTAGTGAGTAAGGTACTGGAGAGTGTGTCAGTATTTTGTAATCTTTCTTGCAAGTGCCTGCGGTTTAACTCTAATATGGCTTGCAGTTGCGCGTATTTCGCTGCGCCTAAACCACGGGTTTCACAAAACCGACTTTGTGTCGCTTCTAACAAATGGCGCAAGCCATTAAACTCTTTGAGCAGTTCACGCGCTAGATCAACTGCGGTTTTACCACCAACGCCGGTTCGCAAAAAAATAGCCAGTAACTCTGCATCTGAGAGCGCATTGGCGCCTAAGGTCAGAAGTTTTTCACGGGGTCGTTCAGTAATTGGCCAATCAGTTATTGCCATTTTGATATCCAGGATGAGGCATGGTGACAATTGCTTAGTAAAGGCTAAAAGTTTACTATCATCATGCGTATTGGCAATACAGTAAAAATTCTCTTTTCTCTCAGCTGTCATCCTGAGCGTAAGCGAAGGATGACAGTTATAGCTTTGAGGCAGAATTTCAAAATGAGTTTCTAAAACCATGCTAAAAAACATCCAACTAAAAATCCTAGATCCACGCATTGGCACAGAATTTCCTTTACCGGCATATGCAACCCCCGGCGCAGCCGGTTTAGATTTGCGTGCTTGTTTGGATCAGGCCTATACCATCACTCCCAATGAAACCGTGTTAATACCCACAGGACTTGCCATACACATTGCCGATCCGCATATGGCTGCCGTGATTTTGCCGCGCTCAGGATTAGGCCATAAACATGGTTTAGTTTTGGGTAATTTAGTGGGATTAATCGATTCAGACTATCAAGGTGCACTGCAAATATCTTGCTGGAATCGCAGTACCGTTCCTTATACCATCCAGCCTGGGGAGCGTATTGCCCAGCTGGTAGTCATTCCAATTTTACGTGCAGGATTTGAAGTCGTGACAGAATTCGCCGCTACCGAACGCGGCGAAGGTGGTTTTGGACATTCTGGTAAGGACTAAAATGTAACTATTCAGCACATTGCCGGAAATAGCACAAAACGGTCAGATTTCTCCAAGATCGTCCCTAAAAATTTAGGAAAAAGCGCAGCATACACAGAGTATGTGAGCATTTTTCCTAAATTTTTAGGGGCGAGGTTGGGAAAATATGGCCGTTTCAGTCCTGTGGCAAATAGTTTACATACTATGCGGTGAAAGCCATCCTAAATAAAACCCCGCCATCAATAGCAAAAACACGCACAGCGACAATATAACACGCCAGGTTAACGCTTTGGCCATTGATCCAGGACGACCTTTGCCGGATAACATGAAGTACATAGCACTTCCCAAACAATAGATTATAATAAGCAACAATAAACTAATGATTATTTTGGCATACACAAACACTCTCTCCATCATGCGATTAAAAAAATGACTTCATTTCCCGAAACGCACTGGTTTCGAAATTTTTTAAGAGACTACCACTTCAAACCACGCTGGTCATTAACTTTAGCGACGGTGGTTCTGCTAGCCTTGTTTATTCTCCTTGGCTGCTGGCAATTGCGACGTGCCGCAGAAAAAAACCAACTCACACAACTCTACCAAAGCCGTGCCCAAGCAGCGCCCCTGCCTTTGCATCAGCTACCGACAAATACCGATCTACGCTATTATCCCATTATCGTCAGTGGGTATTATGATAACGCCCACTCCATTTTATTGGATAACAAAATCCATGAGCATCGTGTAGGATATGAGGTCATTACACCGATGATCGTCGCAAATGAAAAAAAAGCCGTATTAATTAACCGTGGTTGGATTCCAGGAGGCCAGGATCGTCGCCAGCTTCCAGTTTTAACTAGCGTGCCCGGACCTCAGACAGTCCGCGGGGTGATTTATATTTCTCCTGGTAAGCCGTTTACTCTAGGAAAATCTATAGAAACCGTTGGGCAATGGCCGCTCAGGTTACAAAATTTAGATTTCCCCGCGATTACAAATGCATTGCACCAACCAGTTTACCCCTGGGTAGTTCTTTTAAACGCAGATGAAAATAATGGCTTTGTCCGTAACTGGCAAGCTATCAGCTCCCCCGCCCAAAAACACGTGGGTTATGCGGTACAGTGGTTTACATTTGCCGGTGTGCTGATTATTATTTTTGTCGCGCTTAATTTTAGAAAAACTAAATAGCTGTCATGCTGCTATCCGAGACACACATTCATTTTAGGCTCGTCGTCCCGTCAGGATGCAGGGACGACGAACCTTCTCCTTGAGTCTTAAATGAGATGTGTGCATCGGATAGGTCATGCTGAGCGTAAGCGAAGGATGACAGCTCAGTCCCAATAAATCCTTTTAATTTCCAACTCATTTACAGCGACTTATGACACATTCTTCAAAACACCCTGTTAAAAGTAAAAACCCCCTCTGGATCTTATTAATTTTACTCCTCCTCTTCGCCATCCCATTATTACTGGCTTGGTACTTCTCAACAGAAAATGACCAGTTAGGCCAAGGCACCACCAATCACGGTCAGTTATTACAGCCTCCACTAGATTTATCTAAGCTGGATCTTCGTGATACCCAATCTCAACCTATCTCTCCCGACCAATGGAAAGGTCGTTGGTTGATGCTTTATGTTAGCCCTGGCGCCTGTCATGAGATTTGTGCTAAAGGCTTGTATTATCTACGGCAAATCCGTACCGCTACTGGAAAATACAGCGAGCGAGTGCAGCGTGGTGTGCTGACTTTCTCCAATCAGCCAACAGATACCCAATTACAACACCTGTTAAATAGCGAATTCACTGGAACTTTACATTGGGTTACCACTTTCGACACCTTTGCGCAGTTTATTCACAAAACCCCCAATGAAAAGCTTGCGTTACAAGAAGGGGGTATTTATCTTATCGACCCACTGGGAAATGTATTAATGTGGTACCCCCCTAATACTGATCCCATGGGGATCTATAAAGATCTGATGCGACTATTAAAAATTTCAAATATTGGATAACAACATGAATCAAAAATTTTCAGGATATGCCTTACTTGCCGGTATTGCCACCCTACTGGCATTGATTGTGGTGATGCTGGGCGCTTATACACGCCTTGCGGATGCGGGACTTGGCTGCCCTGACTGGCCAGGCTGTTATGGTCACTTAACCGTTCCTAAGAGCACAACAGCAATTGCCCAAGCTCAACAAACTTATCAACAAATAGTGGAGCCTGCTAAAGCCTGGAAAGAAATGATTCACCGTTATTTTGCTGGCACTTTGGGAATATTGATTGTTATTTTGACCTTTTGGGGTCTAATGCGTAAACGCAAACACCCGGAACAGCCCATAGCCATCCCGATTATTTTATTGCTGTTGGTAATTTTTCAAGCTGTTTTAGGCATGTGGACGGTCACCTGGCTAGTGCAACCTTTAGTGGTGAGTTCACATTTACTAGGCGGCCTGGCGATCACAGCACTGCTATGGTCTTTGACCTTAGCCACCAAAACCCAGCAAAGTGAAGCCAAGCCTGCATCAGGATATAAATTCTGGGCAGTGCTAGGTCTACTCATCTTGATTGGGCAATTATTTTTAGGTGCTTGGACTAGCACTAACTATGCGGCATTGGCCTGTTTAAATTTTCCCTTCTGTCACGGCAATTTATTTCCACCCATGAATTTTCATGAGGCCTTCAGCCTGTTTCATCCCATTGGGATAAACTATGAGGGGGGTGTTTTAGACTCCACCGCACGTGTGACTATCCAGATGATGCACCGCTATGGGGCTTTTGTGACCGCGGTTTACCTAGGTATTTTGGCACTGTGTTTGATTTTTTCCAAAGCAGAAAAAAAATTACGTGGCTTAGGTTGGGTATTACTCGGAGTACTCGCACTGCAGTTTGCCTTGGGCGTAGCAAATGTAGAATTGTTATTACCCATTCAGATTGCTGTCGCACATAATGGTGTCGCTTGCCTGTTACTTTTAACCATGGTTACTTTAATTTACCGGCTGTTTTGTCGCGCAAAATCATGAACATGACGACTTCTGTACCCGATCCGCAACAAGTACCCTGGCGTGCCTATTACGAATTATGCAAGCCCAGGGTCGTCATGTTGATGCTGATTACGACGATTGTGGGCATGGTCTTAGCATCACCTGGTCTTGTAGCCTGGCAAATTCTGCTTTTTGGCAACCTTGGTATCGGCTTGACTGCCAGTGCCGGCGCCGTGATTAATCATCTGGCAGATCGACATATTGATGCCGTCATGCGTCGTACGCAAGGCCGGCCATTGCCCGCAGGCAAGGTACCGCCTGCTATGGCAATTCTGTTTGCAGCCGTATTGGCCATTACCGGATTAACGGTATTGCTAGTGCTGGTGAATACCTTGACGGCAATCCTCACATTTTTAAGCCTCGTGGGTTATGCCCTGATTTACACGGTGTTTTTAAAACGCGCCACTCCGCAGAATATTGTCATTGGCGGCCTTGCTGGAGCTGCTCCCCCACTCCTGGGATGGACTGCTGTGACCGGCCATCTGGATTACGGCGGTTTGTTACTGGTCCTGATTATTTTCGTGTGGACGCCGCCACACTTCTGGGCGCTAGCCATTTATCGCGTTGAAGAATATACCAAAGCGCATATTCCCATGTTGCCGGTAACGCATGGCATCGCTTTCACTAAACTCAATATTTTGCTTTATACTTGTTTGCTATTTGCCATTTCATTGCTACCTTTTGTAGTGGCTATGAGTGGTTTAATTTATTTAATTGGTGCGGTGCTACTGGGGGCACGGTTTTTATACTGGGCTCTGAAACTGAAATATACCGATGACCCCAAAGTAGCCATGCGTACATTTCGTTATTCTATTGTTTATTTGATGTTATTATTTGTGGTGTTATTAATGGATCATTTTATTCCTATAGGTATGTAACTCTATGTCAAATTCAAGCCCCCGCGCTCAACTTAGCTTTTTAGTCACCAGCCTCTGTATTCTGGCCTTACTCTTTGGTCTATGGCTGTATCATAATCTAGGTCATCATGAAGACAACTCTGACACTCAGCTCGTTAGCGCTACCGTGTTCCAACAACCGCGTGCGCTGACACCCTTCAATTTGACCGATGATAACGATCATCCTTTTACATTAGATAACTTTAAAGGGCATTGGAGCTTATTATTTTTTGGCTTTACTAACTGCCCAGATTTATGTCCCACGACACTATCTGTTTTAAATCAAGCCTATAAACAACTAGCGAGCACTAATCCTAAAACTATGCCACAAGTGGTATTCATTTCTGTTGATCCCGAACAAGACGATAGTCAAACCATCGCCAAGTATTTGAGCAGCTTTAATCCAAGTTTTCTCGGTGCCACAGGTTCACAATCCACCTTGGATCAACTGACACGTGAGCTCAATGTGCTGTATATGAAAGTAGCGCCACCACAGGCCAATACCGACGAACATTACAGTATTGACCACAGTGGTACGATTTTAATTATTAATCCACAAGGACAATTCTATGGTGTATTCACTACACCGCATGACCCAAACAAAATTGCTAAAGATACACAAACTTTGATGGCGGCTTTGGAAAAGTGAAAAAACTATTTTTAACCATCATACTGATCCTGGCTTGTTTTGCCAGCGCCTGCAATAAACAGCCCGATGCTGTAGACAGCCAAGGCAAGGCCATCAGTTTTTCTGATTATCGCGGTAAATGGCTGGTCGTTAATTACTGGGCTACTTGGTGTAAACCGTGTTTGACGGAATTACCTGAACTGAATGCACTATATGCTGCGCATCAAGATAAATTAGTGGTGTTGGGAATTAGCTTCGATCATTTACCTAATACAGAAATTCAGCAGTTTGCCCAGCCTTTACAATTGAAATTCCCTTTATTAAGCCAATTTCCCACTGAGAAATTTGGCATTAAAGATATCCCCACCCTACCTGTGACTTTTCTGATTTCACCACAAGGCAAATTAACGCAAACCTTATATGGCCCCCAAACCAAAGCCTCTTTATTAACCGCTATGGAGTTAAAGTGACTGCTGTCATTGGACAACATTTTATTATCAGCGGCCGAGTGCAAGGTGTCTATTTCCGCGCTTTTACCAAACAACAAGCCACCAACCTGGGTTTGACCGGCTGGGTGCGCAACCTTCCTGAAGGTCAAGTGGAAGCAAAAGCCTTTGGGACCGCAAACCAACTCACTGCATTTGCAGAAAAACTTCGCACAGGACCGCCTATGGCGCAAGTAGCTACTCTCACAATAGTGGATATCCCTTTAGAATTACATACTAGTTTTAGCGTTAAATGAACGAAAAATCATCATCTTAACAAGCTACAAATCCAAACAAAGCAGGGTAAAAATAAGACTCCGTTGCAGATAAAAGCTTGTTTTTATTTAACTTCGCAGCTTTCTCTTGTATTTGATCAGTTTTTTCTTTCAATGATATTTTTTCTTCAAGTAGTAATACACTTTGGGGGCATTTGACATTTTTGTTTATTTTTTTGCGTATTACATTAGTTAATTTCTGCTCTGCCATAATCATCTCGAAAATATATTTTAAATAAGCCAGTGTGTCGTAGAATCAAAAAATAGTTAGCGATATTTTAGAGCAAGAATTAGGATTTATCAGGTTCTAATTAATACACGATCATAACTACGAATGAGTATTGCACGAAAAATTTCCGGCAACCGACTCAACCTTTATCTGACAACTGGGGTCAATCACTGCTTGATAACTCACTGCGCGGCAATCATTTTCGCCTTGTATTGTTTCTACGATATATGTCCAGTTGGAAGAATTTTCTTGGGTTATCCGTTTAATTGTACGATCCTGTTGCTGTGGATCTTCCGCCACATGGTTTACAACCGCCGTGATGGTCTGTGCGGATCCGCCCATGGCAGTCATCTTGCATGCCATTGCACTGTGGCTACACAGGGTAAGTAAACTACCGAAAATGATGATCTGAATTTTTTTCTGGTTCATGGTCTTCCTTTTAAAATGACAGTTAGGGTGTCACGGCTTTTCCAGCCACTCCTGTTGAGAAGCGACAGCGGCTGCTAGGTTGTCGTATACCAATACATCGTGCCACTTTTTGCTATTTGCTAAGGTACGCGCACCTTTACCGGTTTTAACCAAAATCGCCTTGCAATGAACGGCTTTAGCACTGGCTATATCGCGTTCCGCATCGCCAATAAAGATGGCATCTTGAAAATCGGTATGGAAAAGTTTAGCGATTTGTAAGAGTAATCCCGGCCTGGGTTTGCGACAATCACAATTTTCATCAGGATGATGTGGGCAATAAAAAATACCGTCGATATGTCCACCTACTTTCGCAAGTGCCAGCCGCATTTTATCATGGATCTGTTGCAAATCCTGTTCAGTATAAAGTCCACGCCCAATTCCTGACTGATTAGTGGCAATAACGACAGTATGTCCCGCCTGATTCAGCGCAGCAATAGCCTCAAGACTTCCTGGAATAGGAATCCATTCGGCTGCAGATTTAATATAATCTTCTGAATCTTCGTTAATAACACCGTCACGGTCGAGAATGATTAGCATATTTGGATAGAGTCTTATAGGTTAGTCTTAAAGCTTCGAGTATATACATCAAAACGACTACTTTTTCCGGTAAACACTATATCAGGTTTGCGACCAGCGATCATTGGCGCCAAACGTGGACGCTTAACGACCACGCGGTTTTTGGCATGCTGCAATGCGGTTTGAAGGAGTAAAGGCGCATCTTCATCTGCACCTGCCACTTGCTGCAATATACGCATAGCCTGTTTGCCTAAGGCCGCTTTATTGCGTTCAGGAAACATGGGGTCTAAATAAATGACATCCGGCGTTTCTGATGATGGTTGGGCGTTGAAATAAGAAATTGCATCAGTGACGGTCAACTTTAATTCTAATTGTGCCTCTTTATGTTGCTGTAGAAAACGCATGAAACCATCTTGTAATAGCGCAGCAACTACTTTTGAACGTTCCAGCCAATGTACTTTACAACCTAAACACGCAAGAATAAAACCATCAGTGCCTAAGCCAGCCGTCGCATCTAGGATTTCGGGTCGGTAGGAGCCTTTTATCCCGACAGCTTTTGCTAATAATTGTTTTTTACCGCCTCCAGCTTTGCGACGATAATTTAAGGCTGGACTGGAAAAATCGACATATAGGGGTTTATTTCTGCCTGATGCCTGCCGCAATTCTAGCTGTTGCTCCGTCACGACAAGGTAGTAAATATATTCTGTGTTGATGCTAACCACTTTGGGTATTGATAATTGATTAGCCAGCTGCTCAGCATATAAGTGCCGTGCTTCTAAGTCCGATTCGCAAACCATCGCTATAAATTTGTTTAAATTTCGCACTCAATTGATACCTATGGCGATCATCTACCATTTAATAGTAGGTTACTGCACTCCTGCATAATATGTAACAATCCATGTCGCTCTAATACTTCAAAAATTTCCTTTTTTCTTTTACACTCAAGTTTATCTTTAACGATACCCAAATGTGCCTCTGCCGTACGATGTGAAATATTGAGAATGATGGCAATTTCTCTGCTGGTTCTGCCTGAAAACCATAGACTTAAACAACGTAATTGTTGAATGGTTAAATGAATACCACTGCATTGGAGCTGTTCTAACACTTTATCTAAAAAATAATCATTTCTTCTTTGGATAATCGGTTGTTGCAATATTTCAGCAATATCTACTTTCTGCTCATCAACTAATTGACGAACCACATGTTCCAGATTAGAAGATAGGTGATAATTCGTTATTTTTTCACCATTAGCCCTAAACATGACCAAGCATTCCATTGAAACTCTATTGCCTGTGGCTGGAATAGATTTAAATGGGGCTATATGTTTTACCGTCTCTATAAAGCGGTAAACGACAGACTCGTCTGTCGCTATTTGATCTATCAACTGCATTTGCGGCTCAGCAAAAATACTGAACCAATCATGGATATCTCTTTTTATGGAAAAAGTGCCAATAGCCACACCAAAATCAGTGGAATTAATACTATTGGCCATCAATACCTCATCAACAATATCATAGTTCTGTTCCAATATGACTGTGTTAAGGTAGTTAGCAGTTAATTTAGCATTTTTTTCTGATAATTTAGTCATAACTACTCCTTGTGTCTTGGCCATCCATCCTAATCAAGATTTAATGACCGGCATTGATTACATAAAGTGATTGTAGTCAGTATTTTTATACGTAAGTAATAAAATACGGATACTATCTATTTGAAATAGGAATTACAATATGATGTCTGTCAATTTTTATTCTTCAGTCAATGTAGAGAATAATTCACCTGGCGAATGCTTCAAGAATGATAAAATTTTTGTCAACTCACTGAGAGTCCGGCGTATTATATGTATAAGAATAAAATTGATTTTCTTCAGGAAAGCCCGCACTTTTTTACTAAACAAGGTGCTACGCCCCTAACCGAAATATCGATAATCGGCTCCTAAAAGGCCAAAAGCTAGAAACTATTTCTAGTCTCGTCAGTATAAGTCCTCAGGGTACTAACTCACAAAGGATGTGAGGCTTAAGTTCACAGATTGTGAGTTCCTACGCAAATAGGAATAACATCTCAAAACTATCAAGCTTATTCGTATGGAAACACTTTGTTCCGGTTGTTGGAATTACTGACAACAGGTCGATAGGAACTTCGGAAACTTCGGATTATTTTTAAAGCAAACAAGGAATAAGGAATTATGTATGCTAAAATTATTACAACGTGAATTTGCTTTCTATTACAAGATTGCAATCAAAAAAGCCCCCCAACCTGCGCTCATGAAAAAATCGCAATATGCGAATTATCTAGCCATTCAGATACTCGAAGAAGTCAACAACCATTATCCAACTCAAGCAGAAATAGACTTGATTGAATCTCTGGTGTTACGCCATCTTAATAGTGAAAGAATGCCTAAGCGTCAATCACATAAGTTGAATGATTCAGGGCTGATTGATTCGTGTTATTGAGCTGATAATCAAGTCACAGTGATTGTATCTTTTGAGTACCCTGTGCTTGGTGGGTGTTCTTTGGGTCATTGGGTGTCTGAAACCATAAATTGATCCCCTTCACATTTTACAATTGAGATTTTGTAACTATTCAGCACATTGCTGGAAGTAGCACAAAACGGTCAGATTTTTCCAAGGTCGCCCCTAAAAATTTAGGAAAAAGCGCAGCATACACAGAGCATGTGAGCATTTTTCCTAAATTTTTAGGGGTGAGGTTGGGAAAATATGGCCGTTTCAATCCTGTGGTGAATAGTTACTTGGGAATTAATTATAAGATGTTGAAATATTAAGATCTTTTAATCGGATCATTCTTCTCTGCCAGGCGCACTGACTGATCTAGTTTTAGTCGCGCCATTAAAGTCCTGACTTGAGCAGAAAATTGATTACGGTAGGAGGAAGGAACTGTTTCTTCCGGCAAGCTCACAGTTAAGGGATTCATGGCAACATTATTGACATGAATTTCATAGTGCAGATGCGGACCTGTAGCTAAACCAGTACTGCCGACATAGCCTATCACTTGACCTTGCTGCACGACTGAACCTATATGCAAATTACTGGCAAAATTGGACATATGCGCATAGAGGGTTGAATATTTACTATCGTGCTTGATGACTATCTCTTTACCATAACCGCCAGTTCTTTCTATCTCTGCAATAACACCATTACCAGCTGCTTTAATGGGCGTACCGGTGGGAGCAGCATAATCAACACCTAGATGGGGACGGAAAAAATGTAATAATGGATGGAAGCGACTTTGCGAAAAGCCAGAACTGATGCGCTTATATTGCACAGGTGCTCGCAAGAGCCCGGCACTTTGACTTTCACCATTAGGAGCGTAGTAATTTGTGTTTCCCTTTGGGTCAGTGAAACGTATCATTTGCAGCAATTTTCCAGCGTGAGTCAATTGTGCTAATACCACATTATTGCTGTGCGCTTTATTGGCCGCAGAGCCCTCTTCATAAAGTACATTGAATTTATCGCCTCGCTGCACTTTTCGTCCAAAAATCTGTACTAATTGATTGGCTGCTTTGGTTGATAATCCGGCTTTACGGGCATCAGCAGCTAAGGACTTATGTACTTCGCCAGATGCGTAAGCCAGGGAAGCGTTTTCATTGTTGAGCTCTTTCACAGGTTGTTTCGTGACGGGCGGAGCTGACGAATCAACTACAGAATCATTTATAGTCTTACTAATTTCTGTATTAGCTACTGCTAATTGTGGTTGCTCTAATTGAAATCCTGAAGCCGTACGAATTAAGACTAATTCTTCCTCATCACCAGCTGCATAAGTGAGCTTTTGCAGTTTGTGTTTATCATCAATGATTAACAGCATTTCTTTACCAGGCTTTAGATGCTGTAATGGTTTGGCTGATGATAATGCAGCTAAAGTGGCCGTGTCTTTGGGGCTAATCTTATATTTTTTGAAAACACGTGCTAAATTATCTCCGTGGTGAACCCTAAATGCCTGCCAGGTGGCGTTGGTTGGAATAGTTAACTGTGCGGAAGCTGTTGCAGTAGTTGTTGCTGTGGAAATAACTGGAGATGAGGGGAGGGTGTTTTTAGCTGACGCGGTTAAAGCCGCAGTAGCGGGCGTGGGGGTTGAAACTTCAGCAGGAATGACAACTGGAGTAGTTACAGATGTAGTTTGATTTGATGTAACGTAGTTCTCTTGAGTTGCTTTTGAGATCAAAGAACTCACTTTTTTTCCAGCAATTAAGGGATCAGCAACAGAGTCGATGTGCGGAATATTAACTTGTTTGAGACGCGGTGTTGATGTGGATAAATTGAAGGCACCATTACTCAGCAGTGTAATAATAATTGCTGTTAATAATAAAATAGCAGAAACTATAGGCCTAATTAATACAAACCGGCCAATTTCTGATAATACTTTATCAGCTGGCGCCCAAATTTTTCCCATTAGAAATCCTCGCGCTACATTTATAGCCTTTCAGGTAATTATTTTTTAGAAAATCCTTTTAACGCGGGGAGTTCAAATGAATTATCTGAAAAGCATCAAAGTTAATTAAATTTGAACGTTGAAGACTAACCGGAAAGTGGGAAAATGTCAATCAAAAACTGTGTTAATTTTATACAGGAATTCTGGGTATGAGGAAACGCTTGATCGGTGTAATGGGGCCCGGCGCCACTGCAACAGCAGAGGATTTAACCCGCGCATTCGAACTAGGACGTTTAATTGCCCAGCATGGTTGGATTTTATTAACCGGCGGCCGCAATGAAGGCATTATGGAAGCAGCAAGTCGAGGCGCTAAATCCTGCCAAGGTTTGACTGTAGGGATTCTTCCAGGTGACGAACAGAATGATACTTCATCTGCGGTAGATATCGCTATTTTGTCAGGCATGGGTAGTGCGCGCAATAATATAAATGTCTTATCCAGTGATGTTATCATTGCTTGTGGAATGGGTTTAGGAACAGCATCGGAAGTTGCACTTGCATTGAAGGCAAAAAAATCAGTTATCTTATTAACTGATAATGAATACAGTAAAGTATTTTTTAAAGGTTTGGGTAAAGAATTCTTATATCTGGTTGATAACCCATTTGAAGCTGCGAATTTTTGTCAGAAAATTTTAGCGGCAAAACATAATTAAACTCTGTACAAAAGCTTATTGAATAGGATAAATATGTAGGAAAAATATTTGAAAAAGAAATAAATCTCGCAGATTGCTGCGAGATTTATATTTAAAAAAACCTGGCAGTGTCCTACTTTCGCATGGGGAGACCCCACACTATCATCGGCGCTGAGCGTTTTCACTTCTGAGTTCGGAATGGGATCAGGTGGTACCCGCTCGCTATGGCCGCCAGGAAGACGGTAAGCAGAAAAAATATCTGCTAAAAACATGTGTCAACTAAGCAAGTGCATATCTAAAAGACTTGCTTAAATGGCACGAAAATACAATTTAAATGATGTAGAATTGAATTGTTAAAATATTATGCTTAACTTCACCTAAAACGTTTTTCATATAAACTAATATTCAGTAAATAAGGTTAAAACTACTTTGGTGTTATATAGTCAAGCCTCACGATCAATTAGTACAGGTTAGCTACACGTATTACTACGCTTCCACACCCTGCCTATCAACGTTGTAGTCTCCAACGGATCTTTAGGGACCTCAACGGGTCCAGAGAAATCTCATCTTGAGGGGGGCTTCCTGCTTAGATGCTTTCAGCAGTTATCCCGTCCGAACATAGCTACCCGGCAGTGCCACTGGCGTGACAACCGGAACACCAGAGGTTCGTCCACTCCGGTCCTCTCGTACTAGGAGCAGCTCCTCTCAAATTTCTAACGCCCACGGTAGATAGGAACCGAACTGTCTCACGACGTTCTAAACCCAACTCACGTACCACTTTAAATGGCGAACAGCCATACCCTTGGGACCGGCTACAGCCCCAGGATGTGATGAGTCGACATCGAGGTGCCAAACACCGCCGTCGATATGAACTCTTGGGCGGTATCAGCCTGTTATCCCCGGCGTACCTTTTATCCGTTGAGCGATGGCCCTTCCATACAGAACCACCGGATCACTAAGACCTACTTTCGTACCTGCTCGACCCGTCAGTCTCGCAGTCAAGCACTCTTATGCCTTTGCACACATTGCGCGATTTCCGACCGCGCTGAGAGTACCTTCGTACTCCTCCGTTACTCTTTGGGAGGAGACCGCCCCAGTCAAACTACCCACCATACACTGTCCCCGACCCGGATCACGGGCCTAGGTTAGAACCTCAAACATTCCAGGGTGGTATTTCAAGGTTGGCTCCACCGAAACTAGCGTCTCGGTTTCAAAGCCTCCCACCTATCCTACACAAGAATATTCAAAGCTCAGTGTAAAGTTGTAGTAAAGGTGCACGGGGTCTTTCCGTCTAGCCGCGGGTACACTGCATCTTCACAGCGATTTCAATTTCACTGAGTCTCGGGTGGAGACAGTATGGCTATCGTTACGCCATTCGTGCAGGTCGGAACTTACCCGACAAGGAATTTCGCTACCTTAGGACCGTTATAGTTACGGCCGCCGTTTACCGGGGCTTCGATCAAGAGCTTCTCTTACCTTAGCAAGATAACCCCATCAATTAACCTTCCGGCACCGGGCAGGCGTCACACCCTATACGTCTTCTTACGAATTTGCAGAGTGCTGTGTTTTTAATAAACAGTCGCAGCCACCTGGTCTCTGCGGCCCTTCTACCCCTCATGCGTGCGCACTACAAGTAAAAGGGCGTACCTTCTCCCGAAGTTACGGTACCATTTTGCCTAGTTCCTTCACCCGAGTTCTCTCAAGCGCCTTAGTATTCTCAACTTGTCCACCTGTGTCG
>DASZWJ010000002.1 GCA_035546635.1 Gammaproteobacteria bacterium | reverse complement strand
TCTGGTTATGCCTTGGATGATGTTCCAACCAAATATGGATGTTTCCTTTGCCTGCCTTGCGGATAAAATAGATAGCATTCTTAAATAAATTAAACAGGACATGTATTAGTAACAGCTCTTTGCCATAGAATATGAAATCATCCTGATTATCCCAGATAATTTTCGGGGTATCTTTAGTGAATCGATATTGTATTAACGCTTGATTGATACAGTGACGTGCAGAGCATTTTTGTGGATGAATCAGCTTTTGTTGTCGTAAGCTTTGCAGATTGGTGAGTAGCATGTCGATAATGCGGTTGGCTTCAGTAGTTTTGTTTTCAAGAGTCTCGATGGCGCTCTCTAACAATTCTAATTTTGCAGCAGGGATTTTAGGGATGTTAAGTTGGTGAGTGAGTGCAGCCTGATAACCGATGGTAAGTGGTGCTAGCATGGTTCTAATCCCATTGGCTGCATTTTTTAAGGTCGCTAAAGGGGTGCGCATTTCATGGGCGATACTTGCGCTGACAATAGTCATGCCTTTGAGTTGATGTTCAACTCTGGCCATGTGTTCTTCGATACTTTTTTTCTCGGTGATGTTAGTGGCTACGCCTAAAACGCCAACGATGGTACCTTCAGCGTCTATTAATGGCACTTTATTAACTAAAGTAAGGATTCGGGTACCATTTTTGACGGACAGCCATTCCTCTTCATTCGTAACACAATAACCATCTAGCGTTTTTTGGTCACCGGCTTGAAATTTCTCAGCGGTGTCACCGTCAGGTAGCCAATTTAATTCATAATCACTTTTGCCGATGATTTCTTCCGGTGTATCTAAGCCTAATAACTCTGCAAAATTTTTGTTACAACCTAAATAAATCGATGCAGTATTTTTCCAGAAGATCAGTTGCGGAATATGATCAAAAATAGTTTCAATTAACAGTTGTTGCACTTGTGAATTAAAGGTATTCATCCATTTCCTTGCTATGGGTTGATTTAATCTCTCATAATTGCGTGATGGCAGCATGGATTCCATCCAGTAATTGAAGTCGACTTTGCAATGAAAAGAGAGCTGCATCTAACGCCTCTTGCCATTTGATTTCATCTGTTCCGCAGAGGCTGACGACTAACATTTGCGACTGTTGGCTGTGTTTATCGCTATCGAGGTCAATGTGGCGCTGTAGGTAACACCTCAGTGGTTTCAGGGAATAACTACTGCCCGCCGGCTGAATTGTTTGGAGTATGGTTGAAAATAAATTTGAGGTGATGTATTCACGAGCAAAGGCTAATGAGGCAGCGATAGCATGACTGTCTTTTTCTATAATGGTAAAAGTATCGGTAATGAAGCCTCTAGCAGGTGGAGGTAAGTCAGCCCGGGCTAATAGGCTGGAAAGTGGCTTATAGGCTTTTATATCGCTGATAAAACCAGTTATGGGTTGAATATTGGCGCCACAATGCCACATTGCTTCTTGGTATAATTCGAAGTGGCTGAGATATCTGCCATCAAGGAGGTAATCACTTTCTTCCTCGCTCAGGAGAGTATTTATCAAATGGCACCCCATGGAGTTTATGGGTGGTGTCCAGAGTGATTGTATTGAAGTCAATTTGCGTTGCAGGGCTTTTAACAAGGCCATAAAATCCCACACTGCATAGACATGTATTTCGGTAAAAAGTCGTAATTTCTCGATCGAATCGATAGCTGTTAACAGCTTATGTTGTTGAATCGCGTCAACCAAAGGTGAGATGGCGGCGATAATATGTGATATTTTTGTGTGCACACGCGCGTCCTCGCTGCTGAATTTCAGCCGCAGGGGAAGCTGGCAGAAGGGTTAGATTAACGGCGGAGCGGCCAAATACGCTCCGCCACCAACCCCCTTCTGCTAACTTACCCCTTCCTTATTGCCATTGACTCATTTTTGGACTTTTCGCGCCCGCAATTCTGCTTCCACAATGTATTATGGACAGAAGGTTTAAACAAAATTGCAGGGATGTTCGCTGCTGATCCGAAGACAGGATGAACAGAAATGTCTAAAAAATGATCAAAAGTAAAAAAAGGAATTTGGCGTGGACACGCGGTAGTGTAAACTAACATTGTCATAATTTAAGCTCCGTGTAGCTTGAATTGTGGAAGTGCTGGCTGGGTGCTTCAACACCTAGCCAGTGCGCCTATTATCGGTGCAAAAAGTTATGAAAGCAATACCTTCTTAATGTCTATTTAATATTCTAGCCCTATCTCCTCCCAGTGGTTAAAGAATAGGATAGTGCTCAATTATTGAAAATTTCAAATATTTAGCCATTTAATCGCCCTCAATATTATCTGGTATTTTTTAATGCTCATTACAGAGAACTGAAAATGTCCACTGAAAAGGTAGCAATCATTACTGGATCTAGCTCAGGGATTGGTGCTGCAGTTGCATTAAAGCTAGCAGCTACTGGAATTCGAATAGTTATTAATTATAAAAATAATGAATCTGGAGCTAAGGAAGTTCTTGAAAAAGCCAAGACCATGGGTAGTGAAGCTATTTTAGTTCAAGCTGACATTAGTGATGATATGGATTGCCGCAAAATGGTGGAACAGACAATACAAAAATGGCAAAGAGTCGATTATCTAGTAAATAATGCTGGTGTATCAAAGTTTGTTAAGCATGCTGATCTTGAAGAATTAAATTCACATGATTTTCACCAAATCTATGCCGTAAATGTTGTGGGTGCATATCAAATGATTCGAGCAGTTGTGCCCCATATGCGTAAATTAGGTAGAGGTAGTATTGTCAATATTTCTTCCGTTGCAGGGACATTAGCAATCGGTAGCTCCATAGCTTATGCCGCGTCAAAGGCAGCTTTAAATAATATGACTCAATCCCTAGCACGTGCCCTTGCACCTGAAATACAGATTAATGCAATTTGTCCTGGCTTTGTGAGCACTCGTTGGTTTAAAAATGCATTGGGAGAGGAAGGTTACAATAAAAAAATTACGGAAATTGAAACAAAAATGCCATTAAAGGTTGCATCAAATGCAGAGGATATAGCTGAAACAGTAGTGTATTTTCTTGTGGCGAACCATCATGTAACCGGAGAATTACTTCAAGTCGATGCGGGCATGCATCTTTTGGTAGCTAATTAAAATTTATACTTTTAACACATAATGTGTGTTTGACAAGCATCACATATTCTTAAAAAAGTCTCAGGTATTTTGACAGATTTTTTCTTACCATAATCAAAAAATGCCATTTCCTCCTTACCAATGACTATTCTTTTCCCAGTATCAAAGTTGGTTACATCATATAGAAAGTTAAATCTTGCACCAGAATATTCACCTATCTCAACTTTTATATGAAGTTTTGTATTGAAAAAAGCTTCAGTCTTATAAGAATAAGTTGCGTTCGATAGTATTAATCCAGATCCTTCAATATTTAATTCGTCTAAATTATGCGCGGTTAGAAACAAAACCCTCGCTTGATGCAGTATCCCAATTAAAGCAGTATGAGCCATGTGTTTACCATAATTAACATCAGTGATTCTAACTGGAATGACTACTGAGAAAGGGTGGTTTTTTTGGTGATCACTCGACATACTGACCTCATTAAAATTGGATAGCACTCAATCAACTAGAATTTCAGCTTACCTTGATTCAATTAAACAACTGGTTTGATGACAAGAAAATATTTTCTTGTCAGAGTCTTTAATTCGAGCTTCACCATGAAACTCTATCTTATCGTTTTCAAGTTTTTTTTCTGAAACGCTAACCAATATAATATCGTTAATAGATAGGTTTACAAAATAAAATGAGAAAGAGCAAGAGAAAGTTTGTAAATTAACTTTGTTTATCTCTTTAGGAATATTGTAATTTAGATGTAAAAAAGCAAAAATGGCATGCTGAAAAATATTAGCTGCTGTTGCAGGTTTTATTTTTCCATTAAATGGATCAACTTCATGTTTTCTAATATCAATTTCAAGAATAAAATTGTTGGCATCAGAGTTCTTTTGGTTCATAAAAATCTCCTTAATCCTTAATGATATCATTGTTTGTAACAGATTCTAAAGATAATTTCCTAAATGTAGCTAGATATTGCTTAATAATGCTTAAATTTTTTAAGATTACTTGAAGAAATTTCTTATTGTCATTTCCTGGCGCGAAGAAAAAAAATTCTCTACTATTTGAAAATCTGTTACAAAAGCTAATGCCGTTATTTCCTATACCAAACTCTCCTCGATATAAAGCTATTTCTTTTTCCAAAGAGCTTTTAGGTTTTGCATATTCCCAGGGGAGGATAAATTGATTTGTATGGGAATTTATAAAGTATCCACATACAGTATTCCAGAGGTGACAATTATTTATTAGTTGCTGTCCAATAAATTCTTGCTGCCACTTAGCGTTTGTATTAAAACCAAGTCTGCTTTCAGAGGCTAAATCCTCATAAATATATCCCATATAATTGCAACCAAAGCTTTTAGAGCATTCGATAAAAATTGAATTAAATTGTTCTTGATCTGCTTTGTTGTAAAAAAAAGTTTTGAAAGCGGCCTGTTCCATACCTTAACGTCCCATAGTTATATTGTATTAATGAAATTTTCGCGGCTTCTGTGCCAAATTATTTTAGCAGCCGAGACAATAGCAGCATTAGTTATAGTTGGGTTTGATACTGATTTATCTTCATTGACAGCTGTAAGTAGATATTTTCGTTTAGGGTGTTTCTCAGATATTCTACGGATTATAGTCTCATTCTCTAATTCAACTATACATATTGACCCAACTAAACGATCTATATCATCATCAAATCTTTTTGAACCACCCACATAATCGCCATAAAAATATATAGGCAATACTGAGCCATCTGTCACTAAAACTACTATAGGATTTCGATTATTTGATTTGAATGCCTCAATGTCTCTAAGGATAGATTCTTCTTCATCCCAGGTTATTGCTGTGGGTTTATAGGTTAAATGTTCTTGTATAGCAAGAGAGGAAGGAGGATGCCCCTTTCCGGTCATAATCCAATCTACAGTGCAAGTAACACCGAGCTTTTTTATAACATCAACAAATTTTTTTGCCCCTTTTTGGGTAATTCCACTTCTTCCAGCCGGTGGAGTTTCCCATAATTTAATAGTATTTTCGCTAATTCCAGTATTTTCAGCAAACTCTTTTCTTGTATGGCCTATTAACATCTTTCTAATTTTTTCGATCCGTTGACCTTTATTAGCAGGAATTTTATTAATCATGGTTTCTTCATGAGCTTTCATTTAATACAACCCCAATTAAATTTGTTGCGAGTTAATACGCAGGTATAAATTTAAGTTAATTCGTGAATAATAAGTCTAAAAATGTCTTTAGCTAAATATAGCGCTTGCGCCTTTCCAAAAGATAACCAGATAGAAATTTCATGATTATATCAATCCCAGGCAAATGCACAAGCCATAATGCACCCTTTCAGAGCCAATAAGACCCCAAAATGAACCATAAATCGGTTCAAATCGTTGACAGGGGCCGTTTTTTAGTTCATATTTTAAAGTAATTTTTGAACCTTTGATGGAACTTAGCCGCGGAGATGAAGGAATTCATGAAACTAGATGCTTGCTACCAAATAGCATTTGAAACTATCACAGCTGAGATCTTTATTAATCTACTTAAAACTAACGAAAAGCCAAAATCTATAAGTCATTCAATTTATATAGCTATGTTAGCTACTCAATTACTAGAAAGAATCGGGAATCACCATCCTACCCAGAGAGAAATAGATGCTGTGATATTAATCCTAACACGATATAGAGGTAGGCAGAAATTCAAAGATATTTATAAAAATGCATGCATAGAAGATGAAGCACAAACCTGAATAAAAATTTATAACTTGTTTTTTGCTAATACAGTATTCTTTTTGGAGAGAATGCTTATGATAATAACAAAAAAAGTAAATGAAGTAATTAGAGTTGCTGATAATATTGAAGCTGAAGTGTTAGAGGTTGCAGAAAACTATGTCAAAATAGGAATTAAAGCTCCACGAGATATATTAGTTTATCGTAAAAAAATTTATAAGGGTGCTAATTTATTGAAGCTAAAGAAATCAAAGTAATTGTGTTCTATTAATTAATTTAGAAATGGTATTTCTCCCGTCTGCGGCGGAATGCTTCTTCTGTTCCTTCCATAATGTCAAGAACGGCTTTGGTAACACCTTTTTGGTCAAGCCCGCCATTAGCAATTATTTCACCTTTACCATCACGTGCCTCAAAAGCATATACTAAGTCCGCATCGCCATTCACTGGTAGGTTAGCGTTATGCGTAGCTATAATAAGTTGACGCTTAGATTTTACCTTGCGAAGCATCGGAATTAGTTCTCTGAACACAAAATTCGAGTCCAGTTCGTCTTCGGGCTGATCAATGACAAGTGGCCCACCTTCTTGAGCCAGCAACAGAGCGAGCGCTGCTGTATTTCTTTGACCATCAGAGAGTGAGCCATCTGCAATGCTTCCCGCTAGGGTGCCATCCGCTCGAAACAATTTCATATCCACAGTATCTTGCACTCTCGAACAACGGAGCCTTACCCATTTCTCTGAGTTCTCATTAACATATTGAGACATTTCTTGTACGGAGACGACGCCTAGTCCCGCTTTTTCTTCTCCAACAAGCCAATTATAAAGTAGCTCCCAAGGTGATGCAGCATCTTGTCGTTGGATAAAAAGTGTATATAAGTTTTGTCCAAAATCTTCCCAATTCTTGCCAAGGCGAGTGCGTTTATCAATAGGTGCAAATTGCTGCCAGAGTTCGCAGAAATTCTTGTAATCTTGCTGATATTTTACAGAGGCTTCAATAAAACGCCGGTGACTTTCGTTAAAAACAGCTTGATTATTGGCGAGATTTGCTGCCTTAGTCCTAATGTTAAATTGTGCTATCCATATCTGATATAATTGTTGTATAAGTGTTTTAGGATCACTAAAAGTATTTTCAAGAGCTTTAATTTCTGTAGCCAATTTATCGATTTCTTGCTGTTTTTTTGTGCATGCCTGATTAATTTCCTGTAAACGACCAACGTCATTGGGAGTTAATCCTTTTGCTGCGCAGGCCTCTTTAAATTTCTCATCTGCTTCTCTTAGCTCATTCTCAATATTGGCCCATGTTAAATCACTAGCTTTGAAACCATCAATGGTAGTGGTGAATTGTTCCACCGCTTTACGAATAGTTAATGCCAGATCATTTTTAGCATTCTTTACTTTCTCGTCATACTGGTGAAACCAAGGGGCATGGGGTGAATCTTCTGCAGGGAAGCGCACATGAGAACTAGCAATCATATCTACTAAATCGACAACGTCGGAGAACTGCTTACCAGGTTCACCTAATGCGTTATTGAGGTAGCGAGCCTCTGATTTAAGTTGTTGATGCTTGCGGGCATCCACCTGAATTTCACTGCGCGCTTGCCATTGACGGTTTAATTCTTGATATTCTTGTTGGAGTCGTTTGAACTCTTTGTCAAGAGTTTTAGCTTTGTAAAGGTTGTTGGATGCCTCCTGGATTTGCAGTTTAAGCATACGCTCTTGGTTGGCCAGTTCATCTATATCATTTTTGGAGAATCCATCAATTAACTCCAGTAAACGCTGTGCATGTCTTATATTATCATCATCTGCTACAGATTCTGTTAAACGATTGAGTTGTTGTTGACTATAAAAGCTTATTGGAATATTTTTGAAATAAGTTTCAGGATCGAGCAGTTCTCTTTCGTATACATTAACCCTATCTTTTTCCCATATTATACGATCTTTGACACCATCTGCATTTTCCCAACAGACCTCAATTTTTGCATCACACTTCAAAGTATCTCGCACGCGGTTTATGCGTTCCTTGGTTTGTTCATCAATATCTTTAAGTTGATCTTTTTCCAACAGGATTCGCAAATATTCAATTAATGTCGATTTTCCGCTTCCGCGTCCTCCGATTACACAGTTTAGGTTAGGAGAGAAACGAATTTCTTGATCAGCTAAGAAAGCAGCATTTTTTATTGAAATAGATTGAATTTTAGTTTGCCGAATTCGCTTATCAGGGTGTATATCATTCGAAACGTTATCCGGCAAAATGATCCGTGATTCATGATCCAAAAATGCTTGGCGCAATGATTCAATAGAAGGTTCAGACATTTTGATCCAGGAGTAGCGGTAACCGATGCTGTTGGGTGTTGGCTTTTGATTGTCATCGAGATCAATAAGCTTTTTGTTATCGGATGACATCAGAGTTGCAATAGGTCGAGTCCGTTTCCACGCAGGCTCACAATCTTCACCGGAACGAAACAATTTTTGAAAACCCTTGCTCATTTGGCGAATAGATTGTAAACCCCTAATAATCCCACCTAATAACCACGCATCAAACATTTAAACTCTCCTCAAAATATAAAACATTTTGGAGAAATATATGTCCACAAAACCAGCGCCATTTATTGAGCTAAAAACACCATCCACTTTAAAAAGA
>DASZWJ010000001.1 GCA_035546635.1 Gammaproteobacteria bacterium | reverse complement strand
TAGTCAACCTAACTAATTTCTAATGTAGTCTCAGATTGCCTCAGTTCGCGGTTTTAGCAAAAAACAGTCACGCATCAATGTTACAGTGTAAATTACATTGTCTGACGCCGACCAAACTGATTTTATGGGTAGTCTCAGATTGCCTGAATAAGGGCTCGCTCGTATTTTGATGAGCTAAACTGACTAAAAACGGTCAAATCTTGTTGCTAATAGTCAACCTAACTAATTTCTAGAGCAGTCTCAGATTGCCCCAATTCGCAGTTTTAGCAAAAAAAAAAACAGTCACGCATCAATGATACAGGTCAAATTATATTGTCTGACGCCGACCAAACTGATTTTATGGGAAGTCTCAGATTGCCCCAATAAGGGTTCCCTTGTAATGTGATAAGCTAAACTGACTAAAAATGGTCACATCTTGTTGCTAATAGTCAACCTAGCTAACTTCTCATGTAGTCTCAGATTGCCCCAATTCGCAGTTTTAGCAAAACACAGTCAGGCATCAATGTTACAGGTCAAATTACATTGTCTGACGCCGACCAAACTGATTTTATGGGTAGTCTCAGATTGCCCCAATAAGGGTTATGCTCGTAATGTGATAAGCTAAACTGACTAAATACGGTTACATCTTGTTGCCATTAGTCAACCTAACTAATTTCTAATGTAGTCTCAAATTGCCCATTTTATATTGTTACACGAGATTCGAATTTCCCTGCAAGTTTACCTATTTTTACTTACCTAACCTAATCATATTTAAAAATTGATCAAAAGTAATACAAAGAAATATAATCTTAATTCATCATCATCCTACCTGAGCCTTAATTACTAATAATTTCAAAAATGTAGCCATGGCTATAGAGGAATTTTCCTTATTATATTTAAATACCTGAATGAGACAGACTGACAGTAGCCACGGCTAATGAACAAAACATATAGGAGTTTCTTTTATTTAATCCATGCATGAAATAAGAATGGCATGTGAGAAGAATGCGCCAAGTATTATATTGGGGAGTTGGATCAAGGGGGGAGAAGAGGAAAGAGGTTCATTCTTTTACTCTTTCTTGTTTATCTGTTCTTACCGTTTCTGTTTACTCCTATGTGATGTATCCTAATGATTATTTTTTTAAATAATATTTATTGAAGATGAAGGAATTGAAATTAATTGGAATTTTGGACGAAATGATTAATATAGTAGGCTTCCCCATGGTTTTGTAAATACTACTACTGAATAGATGAATTGTATGAGCGAGTAGAGATTTGTTGTCATTTAATAACTGTTGACATGACAATGAGATAAGATTTAACTATCAAAGTCCCATATATCCAATTAAAAAATGGTTCTGTGATAAGCTAAACTGACTAAAAACAGTCAAATCTTGTTGCTAATAGTCAACCTAACTAATTTCTAATGTAGTCTCAGATTGCCTCAGTTCGCGGTTTTAGCAAAAAACAGTCACGCATCAATGTTACAGTGTAAATTACATTGTCTGACGCCGACCAAACTGATTTTATGGGTAGTCTCAGATT